>CALXQH010000001.1 GCA_944390525.1 uncultured Clostridia bacterium
ATTGCTTTTTATTAAAATTTATTATATAATAAAGCCATTAAAATTGCATTTTTAATTTGTATTTTATGTACAAAAATTTAAGGAGGAAAAAATGGGAGAAGTCATAGTAATTACATCTGGAAAAGGAGGAGTTGGAAACACAACAACAACAGCCAACTTAGGTTCAGCTTTAGCTTTAAGAGGTAAAAAAGTAGTATTAGTTGATACTGATATTGGTTTAAGAAATCTAGATGTTGTAATGGGTTTAGAAAATAGAATAGTATATGACATAGTAGATGTTGTAGAAGAAAAATGTAAATTAAGACAAGCTCTTATTAAAGACAAGCGTTTTGAAGAATTATTTTTACTTCCAGCAGCTCAAACAAGAGATAAAAGTGCAATTAATGAAGAACAAATGAAAGAATTAACAGAAAAACTAAAAGAAGAATTTGATTATATTCTAATAGACTGCCCAGCAGGAATAGAACAAGGTTTTAAAAATGCCATTGCTGGAGCTAGCAGAGCAGTTGTTGTAACAACAGCAGAAATATCTGCTATTCGTGACGCAGATAGAATTATTGGTTTGTTAGAAGCATCTGAAATAAAAAATCCAGAATTAGTTATTAACCGTTTAAGACCTAATATGGTAAAAAAAGGTGAAATGATGGAAGTTGAAGATATAGTTGATTTATTATCTATTGATTTAATTGGTGTAGTACCAGATGACGAATATATTATTACACAAACTAATAAAGGAGAACCGGTTGTAACAAATCATAGAGCACCATCAGGAAAAGCATATATAGAAATAGCTAGAAGAATTTTAGGAGAAAATGTAGAAGTTACTATTCCAGGAAGGAAGAAGGGAGCTTTTAGAAAAATAAAAGATTTATTCAGAAAATAAAATACTTGGAGGCACAATATGTTTGAAAATATAATGGTTTTTTTTAAAAAGCTTATAAAAAAGGAAAAAGAAAATAGCAAAGAAAGTTCAAATACGGCAAAAGAAAGACTACATTTAGTCTTAATGCAAGATAGAGCTAACGTATCCGCTGACTTCCTAGAACTAATGAGAAAAGAAATTATAGAGGTAATAAAAAAATATATAGATGTTGATGAAACAGCAATTGATGTACATTTAACAAATAAAACAAATGAAGATGGAACAGTAGGAGCTCCAGCATTATATGCTAATATTCCAATAATTACAATAAAAAATGAAGCAAGAAAATTAAATGTACCTAATAAAGAAGAACAAAAAGAAAAAAATGAAAATAAGGAACTTGATAAAAAAGAAGAAAATAAACAAGACGAACAAGAAGAAAGTATAGAACAAAAAGAAATAGAAAACAAAGTTGAGGAAAATAAACAAGATGAACAGCCAGAAAATACTTTACCAAAAGACGAACAAGAAAAAAATAACAAAGAAAATGAAAAAGATATAGAAATAATAGAGGAAAATATAAAAGTTTTAGAAGAAAATATAGCAAAGGAAGATAAAAAAGAAGAAACAACATCAAATAATTAATTTATTATAGAGGATAGTAATGAAAAAAAAGATGTTAAAAAATATTGAGTGGGGAATATTAGTATGTACACAAATACTTATAATCATAGGTTTGATTGCATTATTTTCTGCCACTCAAAATTCAGATTATGAAGAATTTAAAAAACAAATAATGTGGCTTGCTATTAGTATTCCAATAATGATAGTAGTAGTTTTAATAGACTATGAAATACTAGCTAAAATATCTCCTTTTATTTATGGACTAAGTATAATTCTACTTATAGGTGTACTCTTTACAGAGCCAATAAATGGAGCTACTAGTTGGTATAACATAGGACCTTTTTCTTTTCAACCCTCAGAATTTACTAAAATTGCAGTAATTTTATTTACATCATTTATAATAGTAAAGATACAAAAAGATGATAAAAATAGTATTAACAATATATTTAAAATAGGATTAATTACTTTATGTGTAATAGTACCAACACTATTAATTATAAAACAGCCTGACTATGGAACAGCAATAGCTTTTCTTTTTGCTTTAGCATTTATGTTATTTGTGGCTAATATAGATAAAAAATATATTATTACAGTAGCATTATTAATAATTATATTAATACCAATAGCATATTTTTTTATACTACCAGAGCATGCAAAATCTAGAATTGACGTATACTTAAACCCTAATTTAGATCCAAGAGGTGCAGGATATAACATTATACAATCTAAACTTGCAATAGGGGCAGGGCAATTATTTGGAATGGGCTTATTAAAAGGAAATCAAACACAACTAGGTTATTTATATCCAAAAACTACAGACTTTATATTTGCTGTAATTGGAGAAGAAATGGGATTTATTATAGCTGGAGCAGTAATAATTTTATATATTATATTAATAACAAAATCTATACAGGTAGCTAAAACTGCAAAGGACAGTTTAGGAACATATATAGCTACAGGAATAACAGGAATATTCTTCTTTCATATGTTGGAAAATATAGGAATGACAATGGGACTATTGCCTATAACTGGTATTCCATTACCATTTGTTAGTTATGGCGGAAGTTCATTGCTTACTAATTTAATTTTAATTGCTATTATATTAAATATTAGTGGACGTAGAAAAAAATTATTGTTTGCAGAATAATAAATGTAGGGAAAAAATATGTATTTAAAAAAATTGAAAATTGGAGAGGTAAAATTAGAAAATAATATATTATTAGCACCTATGGCAGGAATAACTAACCTGCCATTTCGTTTGATATGTGAAAAATATAATCCTGGGTTAGTATATACAGAAATGGTAAGTAGTAAAGGATTATTTTATAAAGATGAAAAAACTAATTTATTACTAAATACGGAAAATGAAAAAAGACCGGTTGCTGTTCAAATATTTGGGAATGATATAGAAGCTATGGCATATAGTGCTAAAAAAATAAGTAAAATTGCAGATATAATAGATATAAATATGGGATGTCCAGCTCCAAAAATAGTAAAAAATGGAGACGGCAGCAAACTTATGTTAGACTTGAAATTAGCAGGAGATATTATAGAAGCAGTAGTACAAAATTCAACTGTGCCTGTAACAATCAAAATGAGAAAAGGATGGGATGAACAGCATGTGGTAGTAGTAGAACTAGCTAAAATAGCACAAGAGAAAGGTGCTAAAGCTATAACTATTCATGGAAGGACAAGAGAGCAGTTTTATACAGGTGTAGCTGACTGGGAAATTATAAAAAAAGTAAAAAAAGAAGTAAATATTCCTGTAATTCGGTAATGGTGATATAAAAACAAAAGAAGATGCAATAAAAATATTTAAGCAAACAAATGTAGATGGAATAATGATAGGAAGAGCTAGTATAGGAAATCCTTGGATTTTTAGAGAAATTATAGAATATTTAAAAGGTAAAGAGATTACCAAAGTGAGTAAAGAAGAAAAATTACAAACTATATTGCAACATATTGATTTGCAAGTTAAATATTTAGGAGAAAATACAGGAATAAAAGAAATGAGAAAATATATGACATATTATTTAAAAAATCTACCAAACGCATCAGAAATACGCCAAAGAGTAAATCAAATAGAAACCAAACAAGAATTAGAAAATTGTATAAAAGAATATTTTTTAAAGATATAAGGGTGTTTGCACTCTTATTTTTTTGTAATAATTTATTACCTAAAATTAAATAATTGAATATTTTAAAATGTAATGAATATAGATTAAATAAAATAATTTTAGGAGTTGATAAAGTGAAAAATAAAAAAATATTTATTATTATAATAGTTACTATAATAATAATTTTAATAACATTTTATATTTTTTTAAAAAAAGCTAATAAAAATTTGAATATGGGAAATAATTTAATTAACAAAACAAATCAAGAAATTCAAGAATATATTTTAAATATTAGCTCATATGAAGCAGAAATTGAAGTTGAAGTAGATGGTAATAAAAATAATACTAAGTATAAGATAAAACAAAATTATATTGCTCCAAATATAGAAAAACAAACTGTACTAGAACCTAGTAATATTAGCGGTTTAGAAACAACTTATGATGGAAATACACTTACAATAAACAATACAAAATTAAATCTAAGCACAGTTTATCAAAATTATCCATATATAGCAGATAATTTTCTATGGCTTAATTCTTTTATAGAAGATTATAAGTTAGATAAAAATCATAAACTATATGATGAAAATAATATGGTTATTATGGAAGTAACTTTATCACAAAACAACCCATATATTTCATATAAAAAACTATTTATTGATAAAACAACAGGCAAAATTTTAAAATTAATTGTACAAGATAAGAACCAAAAAAATATAGTTTACATATTATATAATGAGATAAAAATAAATAGTTTAAAAGAACAGGAGTTGTTGGCTTAATAATATTGTAATAGAGTAATATTAAAATAAAAAATATCTGCTATTTTAACTATATTTTTATCTTTGCTAATCCTTAAAATATATCAAAATAAGAAATAACTAGGAGTGAAGAAAAATGGTAGTAAAAAGAGGAGATATGTTTTATGCAGACTTAAGCCCTGTAATAGGCTCTGAACAAGGCGGAATTAGACCTGTGTTAATAATACAAAATGATATAGGAAACAAACATAGTCCAACAGTAATTGCAGCAGCAATTACATCACAAACTGGAAAAGCTAAATTACCAACGCATATTGAAATAGATCCAGAAAAAAGTGGATTAAAAGCAGAATCTGTTATATTAACAGAGCAAATAAGAACTATAGATAAAAGTAGGTTAAAAGAAAAAATAGGTCATATTGATGATGACAGTATTATGTCTCAAATAAATAATGCATTAAATGTAAGTCTAGGTACTTTTCTTTAAACGGTATGAATATAATTGGTAATTTTTGTATATAATATTTTTAAAAGAGTAAATAAAAAAGAAAAGGAGAAAAAATGTACGAGAATTATCAAAAAGAAATTACAGTACAAGACAAAACTGAAGATGAAAAAAAAGCAGAAATTATTATTAGTTTAATAAAAGCTAAAAAAGAATTAAATTTAGCAACCAAAAATTTTGAAACTGCAGAAGATGGACTAATAGATTACTACACATATCAAATTAAAGCAAGTAAGAGTAAGTTAGATTATTTAGTTTCAAAAGCAAGAGATAAGGGCTTGTCGCTTAATATGATTGAAGAAATATATTTTAAGAAAAATCAAGTAGTATAAGTAATATTTGTCCAATTTTTATCATAAGTATTATTAAAGGTATGGTGATAAAAATTGGATTTTTCTAATATTTTAATTATTTTAGGTTGTATAATAGTTTTATGGATTATAGGAAAAATATTTGCCGTGCCATTAAAGGCTATTATTAAACTAATAATAAATTCTGTTTTAGGAGCTCTGCTAATATTTATAATAAATTTAGTGGGTTCAATATGGGGATTTCATATAGGTATTAACATTGGCACATCATTATTAGTAGGTCTTCTGGGTTTGCCAGGTGCAATACTACTAATTGTATTAAAGTTATTTATATAGAAAAAGCATTTTGCTTGATAAGTTTCTAAAATATCTGCAAAATGCCATATCATTTGATTAGCTTGTTCAAACCAAGTATATTTTTATTCAACTGTAACTGACTTAGCTAAATTTCTTGGCTTATCTACATCTAAACCTTTATTTTTAGCAATATAGTAAGCAAGAAATTGAAGCGGAATTACAGAAAGAATAGGAGATATAATACTATTGGTTTCTGGAATAGTTATAACAAAATTGAAATCTGTATTAGTTAATTTTTGATTTGTTATAACTAAAGTTTTAGCTCCTCTAGTTATAACTTCTTGAACATTACTAAGAGTTTTTTCTACTAGATTGCTATTTGTTATAATACTAATTACAGTTACTCCATTTTCTATTAAGGCAATAGGACCATGTTTAAGTTCTCCCGCAGCATAAGCTTCAGAATGAATATATGAAATTTCTTTTAGTTTTAAAGAACCTTCCATTGCTACATCATAATCGGTTCCTCTTCCTAAAAAGTACATATCATGTTCTGTGTAAACTTTGTTTGCAAATTCTTGAATAATATTTGTTTCACTCAATATTACTTCAATTTTAGCTGGTAAATCTAAAATGTCAGATTTTAACTTATTTATATATTCTTTATCACTAGTACCTAAAATTTCTGAAAAATGAATAGCTAAAATTACCATTAACACAACTTGAGAAGTATAAGCTTTAGTAGATGCAACAGCAATTTCAGGACCTGCATGAGTATAGATAGTATAATCTGCTTCACGAGTAATAGAACTACCAATTACATTAGAAATAGCTAAAGTTTTAGCTCCTTTTTCTTTAGCTAATTTTAATGCCGCTATTGTATCTGCTGTTTCACCAGATTGACTAATATAAATGCAAAGAGTGTTTTTATCAACAATAGGTTCACAATAGCGAAATTCTGAAGCTATTTCTACTTCTGTTGGTATTTTACAAAGTTTTTCAATGGCATTTTTACCTACTAAACCTGCATGCATAGCTGTACCACAGGCAACTATATATATTTTATTAATTGATTTTAAATATTCTAAAGTAAAATTAATGTCATCAAAACTACACTTTTCACCAAGTTCAAGCCTAGAACCAATAGTTTCACGAATAGAATTTGGTTGTTCATAAATTTCTTTTAACATATAATCTTCATATCCATTTTTTTCAGTAGCATTAGCGTCCCATTCAATATTTTTAATAGTCTTACTATGCTCAGATAAAAAGTTATCAAAAAAAGTAATATTATCTTTATAAATAACAGCATATTCATTGTCTTCTAATAAATAGAAGTCTTTTGTATAATAAAGCATCGCGGGAATGTCAGAAGCAATAAAATTTTCTCCATTTCCTTTTCCGATAACTAAAGGACTATCTTTTCTTACTACTATAATTTGATCAGGATATAAACTAGAAATTATTTCTAAGGCATAACTCCCTCTCAATTTATCAACAGCAGAATTAACTGCTTTTAAAAATTTATCATTATCAGATATTATATTTGTATAATAATAATGAATTAAATTGGGAATTACTTCTGTGTCTGTTTCAGATAAAAAGGAATAACCTTTTAAAGTTAAAAATTCTTTTAATTCATTATAGTTTTCTATAATACCATTATGAACAGCAGCAAAATTACCGCTATTGTCTATATGTGGATGAGAATTTATTTTAGCTGGTCTTCCATGAGTTGCCCATCTGGTGTGAGCAATACCTATATTAGAATTTAAATTAGCATTACTACAAATATTCTTTAAATTTGAAACTCTACCCTTATCTTTAACAATATTAATCTTGCCATTTTGTACAATAGCAATACCGGCAGAATCATATCCTCTATATTCTAAACATTGCAATCCATTAATTAAAATAGGTGTTGCATTTTTATTTCCTATGTAACCTACAATACCACACATAAATTTCCTCCTAAAACATAATATGTTCAATATTAATATATTACTATAAAAAATAAAATGTGTCAAAATTTTTGTAAAATAAAGGAAAGTATGGTACAATATATATTGTTAGGGGGAATTTTAAAAATTGTTTAATATAGAAGAAGAATTAAAAAAATTACCAGATAAACCAGGTGTATATATTATGCATGATAAAGACGATAAAATTATATATGTAGGAAAAGCGATTTCTTTAAAAAATAGAGTAAGACAATATTTTAGAAAAAACAATAAAACAAAAAGAATAGAAAATATGGTGTCTTTAATAGATCACTTTGAATATATAGTAACAGATAATGAGTCAGAGGCACTTATTTTAGATTGTAATATAATATAAAAGAATATGCCTATATTTAATGTATTATTAAAAGATGATAAAACATACCCATATATAAAGATTAATACAAAACTAAAATTTCCCAATATATATATAACTAGAAAAATATTAAATGATGGAGCTAGATATTTTGGACCTTATGCGAGTAGTGGAAATGCTAAAGAAATGTTAGATTTTATTAACTCAAAATATCAAATTAGAAAATGTAAAGAAATGAATAAAAAAGGTAGGGCTTGCTTAAATTATCATATAAAAAAATGTGCAGGTCCTTGTATAGGTAAAATAACTGAAGAAGAATATAATAAACAAATAAGCCAAATTATAAGTATATTAGAAGGAAATATTAATAAATTAATAAAAGATATAGATAGTGAAATTGAGGAAGCTTCTAGTAAATTAGAATTTGAAAAAGCTGCACAATTAAGAGATAAAAAATATGCTATTCAAAGAATTACAACTGAAAAACAAAAAGTTTCTAACTTATCTGAAAATAATATTGATGTAATAGGAATAGCTAGAAGCAATATACAAGTTTGCATTGAGATATTTTTTATTCGCTCAAGTAAAATGGAGGAAAGACATCATTATTTTTTAAATGATTTACAAGATGAGGATGACAAAGAAATATTATCTAATTTTATTAAACAATATTATATTAATAGTATAATTTTACCAAATAAAATTATGATAAAAAAAGATATTGAAGATAAGCAATTATTAGAAAAATGGCTCTCTGAAAAGGCAGGAAGAAAGGGAGAAATAAAAACTCCAAAAAAAGGTGAAAAATTAAAATTAGTAGAAATGGCAGAAAAAAATGCTAAAATAACTTTAGATAATAGAGAAAAAGACAAATATAATGCTGTAAAAGAGTTAAAAGATATATTAAATTTAAATAAATTACCACGAAAAATTGAAGGATATGATATATCAAACATTTCAGGACAGTATATAGTATCTGCAATGTGTGTGCTAAAAGATGGAGAAATAAAGAAAAATTTATCAAGAAAATTTAAAATAAAAAGTGTAATAAATCAAGATGATCCTAAATGTATATTAGAAACTATAGACAGAAGGTTAAAACATTCTATAGATAATCCAAAAGGAGCTTTTGGAGAAGTACCAGATATTATATTTGTAGATGGAGGAATTACACAAATAAATGCTGCCAAACAAGCTATAAAAAAATATAATCTAAATATTCCTGTATATGGTATGGTAAAAGATGATAAACATTCTACAAAATCTCTTATAAATGATAAAAAAGAAGAAATTAATTTATCAGAAAAATTAAAAAACTTAATAACAACATTCCAAGACACTATTCACAATACTGCTATTGAGTATCATAGAAGCTTAAGAGACAAAGATATTACACATTCTGAATTAGATTATATAAAAGGAATAGGAGATATAAAAAAAAGAAAGCTCTTAAAAAAATTTGGTTCAATTTCAAACATAAAAAATGCTTCATATGAAGAAATTTCACAAATTTCAGGAATAAACTTAGAACTTGCAAAAAGTATAAAAGACAGCTTAAATAAAAAAATCGAAAAGTAGCATAATTTGAAATACGATTTTTATCATAAAATCCGAATAAAAGCATAAGTATATAATATGAAAATAAACATAGGAGGATTTTATGGAGTATACAAAAGAT
>CALXQH010000002.1 GCA_944390525.1 uncultured Clostridia bacterium
CCTTTCACGGCGGAGACATGGGTTCGATTCCCGTCGGGGTCACCAATATGCCACTTTAGCTCAGCTGGTAGAGCAACTGACTTGTAATCAGTAGGTCATCTGTTCGAATCAGATAAGTGGCTCCATTACTTAGAACTAGACTTGTTAAAGAACTTGTCTAGTTCTTTGCTATTTTAGTATAAAAAGTAATTGTTTATTAACAAAACATATAAAGGAGTAAATCTAAATTATGAAAGAAGAAAATAAAGTAGCTATAATAACAGGTGGATCTAGAGGAATAGGAGCAGAAATAGTAAAGCAACTAGCAGACAATAATTATAAAGTAGTATTAAATTACAATAAATCAGAAAAAGAAGCCAAAGAAATACAAGAGCAGTTGCTAAAACTAGGTAAAGAAATTAAAATTTTTAGAGCAGATATTTCTAATAAGAAAGAAGTAAAAGAATTAATACAATTTACAATGAATAATTTTAAAAAAATTGATATATTAATAAATAATGCAGGAATATCTCAAGAAGGATTATTCAATGAAATAACAGATGAAATGTGGAACAAAATAATAAATATAAATTTAAATTCTGTGTTTTATTGTACAAGAGAAGTTTTACCATATATGATAAACCAAAAACAAGGATGTATTATAAACATTTCTTCTATTTGGGGAGAAACAGGAAGTTCATATGAAGTAGCATATTCCACAACAAAGTCTGCAATAAATGGATTAACAAAAGCTTTAGCTAAAGAAGTAGGACCTTCTAATATTAGGGTAAATGCTATTGCCCCTGGTATTATAGACACAGATATGAATAAAAACTTAAATAAAAAAGAAATAGAAGAAATAAAAAGTCAAATTCCACTATGTAGAATAGGAAAAACTAGTGATATAGCTAAATGTGTAAAATGGTTAATAGAGGATGAATATACAACAGGACAAATTATTTCTATAAATGGAGGATGGTATATTTAAAAAAGTATAGACTTTATTGTCTATACTTTTATTCTGAAATCTTTCTTTTATAATTTCCAGAGATTATTTTTGGCAAATATGTTATTATTTTATAAACCGCTAAGCGGAGCTTTTTACTCCAAATATAAGATTTTCTTAATTTTCTTGGTTTATCTAAAGAGGTATCATCTGTTAATATTAAAGCAACTTGAAGTTTTTCTATAGGGAATATATAATTTTGGCAGTTATTATTGTCCCATTCATTATTAGAATTTCTAAAACAAAAATTAAAAGTTTCACTTCCTATTAATTCTATTTCTGCTTGAAAACCCAATTCCGTTTTTTCCATTTTTATTTCATTTACATTATCCCAATTAAGCCCAAATCCATAATGAATATATACTTCTTCAGAATTATTTTGAAAAAGCTTTCCAGTATAAGAAATTTTTACTTTAGATTTTTCTATTAATTTATCTGTATTAAAGAAAATATTTTTTACTAATTCCATTTAAATTCTCCTTATTTATCTCTTGTTTTCTATTTTTGTATTATAATATTAAAAACGATATAATTCAAGTATTTTTGACAAAAAATATAAAAATAATTTAAGTACAACCAACTACTTTACCAACAATGTAAAATTTTTCTTTAGGATTCAAGCAAATATCAGGTATTCCTTTATCTTCTGCTCTCAAAACAACTCCATCTTTACGAATAATAAATTTACGAATTAAAAGTTTATTTTCATAACTAAATAATCCAATATCTCTATTATCAAGAGGTGCGTTAAATTCAATATAAGCATAAGAATCCTTTTTTAACTTTGGTTCCATAGAAGTATCATTTATCTTTACAGCAATAGAGGCTCCAGGAACACTGGTAGGACAATCAATTAATCCACCAAGCAAATCAAAAGTAGGTACTTTATCATAAGGAATGTGAGAAACTACTTTATATGACATTTGTTCTTCTGTAAGTTCTCTATCATATGTATACATTAAGGGACGATAAGGTATTCCCATAGTCTTACACATATTTTTTAATACTTTATGACTAGGATTCCTTTCACCTTTTTCTATATGTGTTAAATGACCAGTGTTTATATTTGTACCATTGGCAATACTTGCTTTTGTAAATTTCTTTTCTTTGCGAATATACGCAATCATATGACCTAGCATAATAATACCCCTTTTTCCAATATTTTCTATTAATATTATATTAAAAAAAGAAAAACTTGTCTAGTAAAAAACAATAAAAAATATAAAATATGACAAAATAAAAGTATTTTCTTATTGTAAAATAAACACAACTGTGGTAATATTATTTAAAATAAAAGTATATATTTATATAAGGGAGAAATCTATGAAAGAAGATGAAAACATACACAAAATAGAAAGTAAAAAAGAAGAAAATAAAAACTTTCAGGAAATTGATGAAACATTAGAATTAGAAAAAGAAAACAAAGAAGAATCTGAAAAAAAAGTAAAAAATGAAAATAATAATACTACTCAAGAAGATAAAAAAATAGAAAATATAGAGCAAAAAGAAACAAAAAAAGAAGAGCAAAAAAGCAAAACAAGAAAAACAAAAATTATATTAATTACAAGTACTATTCTTATTTTAGCTATTATGGTATTTTCTATTATATTTTCTTTATTAAATATGAATAATAACAAAATATTAAAAGGAATTACTATATTAGGAATAGATGTAGGAAATCTAAGCGTGGAAGAAGCTAAAGAAAAAATTAATAACGCGATACAAGAAAGATTTAATGATGAAAACAATAATTTAATATTAAAAAATGGAAAAGATGAAGTTAGCGTAACAGCTAATACATTTAATGCTACATTTGATGTTAATACTGCAGTTACAGAAGCATTTAATATAGGAAGAAGTGGAAATATAATAACTAATAATTATGCAATCTTATTTACTAAATTATTAAAAAAAGAAATAACCCCAACATTACATTTAGAAGATGAACTATTAACAAAAACAATTACAGATATTGGTTCAAAAATGAAAGAGGCTGTTGTAGAAAGTAGCTATTATATAGAAGAGGATACGTTAACGATAGTAAGAGGAAAAGCAGGATACATTATTAATAAACAAAAACTTTCAGACGAAATATATAAGCAATTAGGTGATATATACAATAGTTATCAAATAATAGAAGTTCCTTTAGACTACAAGCAACCAGATCCTATTGATTTAGAAAAAATACGTAATGAAATATATAAAGAAGCGCAAGATGCTTATGTAGAGAAAAACCCTACTGTAGTTCATACTCATGTTAATGGAGTAGATTTTGCAATATCTATAGAAGAAGCACAAAAAATAATACAAGAAGATAAAGAAGAATACGAAATTCCATTAAAAATAACAAAACCTAACAAAACAATTAATGATTTAGGGGAAGAAGCTTTTCCTGATATTTTAGCTACGTTTTCAACTTCATATGATGCAAGCAATGTAAACAGAAGCACAAATATTGAACTAGCCACTAAAAAGGTTAATGGAACAGTTATATTGCCAGGAGAAAGTTTTTCTTTTAACACTATAGTAGGAAAAAGAACAATAGAAGCTGGATATAAAGAAGGTACAGCATACATTGGTGGAAAAGTGGTACCAGATATAGGTGGAGGAATTTGTCAGTTATCTTCTACATTATATAATGCAGCATTACTTGCAAACTTAGAAATTGTAGAAAGAAGTAATCATATTTTTTTAACAGGATACGTAGCAGCTAGTAGAGATGCAACAGTATATTATGGAAGTCTAGATTTTGTATTTAAAAACACAAGAAATTATCCAATTAAAATAGAAGCAACTTCAAAAAATGGTGTATGTAAAACAAGCATATATGGAATAAAAGAAGAAAAAGAATATGAAGTAATTATTCAATCTAAGATTATATCATATATAAGTCCTACAACTACATATAAAGAAGATCCTACTCTAGAAGTAGGAAAAGAAGTTGTGGAAAAAGCTGGATCAACTGGATGTAGAAGTGAAGGATACCGAATACTAAAATTAAATGGAGAAGTTGTATCAAAAACCTTACTTTCAAAAGACACTTATAGTGCAACAGAGAGAGTAGTTAGAAAAGGAACTAAAAATGTAACAACAAATAATCAATCAAGTTCACAAAATAAAAACAATGAATCAACTTCAAATAATACAGTTGAATAATTAATAAAAGCACTAGTTTTTCTGGTGCTTTTATTGACATTTTTTATTTATGTGGATATACTTGTACTAAAGGGAATGATTTAAATGAATATTTATGAAGAAACTAAATTTTTAATAAATAAATATAATATAAGTGCCAACAAAAATTTAGGACAAAATTTTTTAATAGATGAAAATGTAATTAAAAACATTATACAAGTAGCTGAAATTGATAAAAACGATTTAGTAATAGAAATAGGGCCAGGGCTTGGAACATTAACAAGCAAATTACTAGAAAAAGCAGGTAAAGTAATTGCTATAGAATTAGACAAAAAAATGGTAACTATTTTAACAGATAGATTTGCTTTATATGAAAACTTTTTTCTTATAAATGAAGATGTGTTACAAGTAGATTTAAATAAAATAATAAAAGAAGAAAAAATAGCAAATGGAAATGTAAAAATAGTAGCTAATTTGCCTTACTATATTACCACTCCGATAATTATGAAATTATTAGAAGAAAAGTTAAATATTGAAAGTATAACAGTTATGATACAAAAAGAAGTAGCAGACAGATTAACTGAACTACCAGGAGGAAAAAATACAGGAGCTATTACATATTGTGTATATTATTATGCTCAAGCTCAACAAGTATTGTTAGTTCCAAATACTTCATTTATTCCTATACCAAAAGTAAATTCAGAAGTAATTAAATTAAACATTAGAAAAGAGCCACCTATAAAGATACAAGATGAAAAAGAATTTTTTAAAATTATAAAAGCAAGTTTTATGCAAAGAAGAAAAACTTTAATAAATGGACTTTCAAATGCAGGAATTTGTTCAAAAGAAAAAATAAAGGAAATACTTTATTCATTAGAATTATCTGAAAATATAAGAGGAGAAAATTTAAGTATAGAGCAATTTGCACAAATTGTAAACAGCCTAAACAAAAATAAATTAAACAACTATTGACAAAATATATTAATTGGCCGTATAATATAAAAAGTTAATTATACGCGTCATTAGCTCAGTTGGTAGAGCAGCAGACTCTTAATCTGATGGTCGGAGGTTCGACTCCTCTATGACGCACCAAAATAGAGTAAAAAAAGTTTTACTCTATTTTTTATGTAAAAAAGTATAATTATAAATTTTATAAAAGTAGAGTTTATAGACGCTTTTTTAGAAAATTTTTAATAATTATTTAAAAACAAAACTATAAAAAAATACATAAAAAAGTATTGCAAAATAAAATAAAATATAATAAAATAAAAACATAAAAAGTAAAAAGGAAGTGCACACAAAAGATGACAAACGCTAAAACCGTTGCGAGAGTACACACAGGTAATTTTATAAACAACCAACAAGGCACAAAAGCCTTTATTAATATTGAACAAAAATTAAG
>CALXQH010000003.1 GCA_944390525.1 uncultured Clostridia bacterium
GGCAAATAGGATTTCAAAACAAGGAAAAACTGTTTTTATGGATAGAGGAGTATTAGAAATTTTATCTGTTGCATATTCTTTTGAAAGTATAAATAAATGGAATGGAATTTACAAAAATGCCCAAAATCTATATGAAGAATTTATATCCTATGTAAGAAAGATGGGAATAAACCTTCCTGATAAATATATATGGTTACAGACTAATTATGAAGAAATAAAAAGAAGAAACAAATTAAGACAGCAAGAAAGAGGACAGCTATTGTCAGAAACTGATTGGATAGAGGAAAGTTTAATAGGTAAACAAATTGAATTTTTTAGAAAAATGTGTATTCCGGAAAACTCAGACAAGGTATGTTTAGTTGATACAAACAATATGACAAAGCAAGAAGTATTAGAAGCGGTTTGCAATTTATTAAAATTACAATTAAAAGTATATGATAGGGGAGAAAAATAATGATTGATTTACATTCGCATACGACAAATTCAGATGGAACGTGGAGAACAAAAGAATTATTAGAAAAGGCTGAAAATTTAGGTTTAGAAGTATTTTCTATAACAGATCATGATACTGTAAAATCATATATTGAAATTGAACAAAACAAGGACTTACAATATATATTTAAAGGAAAATTAATTAATGGTGTAGAATTAAACTGTGATTTTGATGGAATAAAAATTGAAATATTAGCATATAACTTTAATTTACATCCAGTTAATGAATGGTTAGAAAACTATTATACAGTAGAAAAAAATAAAAATAGATTAATAGAAGAATTTAATGACTTAGTAAATATTTGTTATAGTAAAAAGATAAGAATTGAAAAGGATTTGCAATACAATCCAGATAAAGAATATCCTGTAGATGTGATTTATTATAGTATAGTTAAGTTTGAAGAAAATAAGAAATTTTTTACAGAAGAACAATGGAAAGATAAAGGCTTATTTTTTAGAACTTGTACAGTAGACAAAAATTTTATTTTATATAGAGATTTTAGTAAGCAAATGCCAACCTTAGAGTTTTTTAATAAATTAATTCATAAATATAATGGAAAAATATTTTTAGCACATTTATATAAGTATCAATTAGGTAATTATATATCATACTTAAATAAAATAGTTGAAAAAAATTTAATAGATGGAGTAGAGGTTTATCATAGCTCTTTTACAAATGAACAGATAAAAACTCTTAAAGAATATTGCAACACTAGAGGACTTCTAATGTCTGGAGGTTCAGATTGCCATGGAGAAAGAAAAAAAGAAAGAAAATTGGGAACAGGATATGGTAATCTAAATATTAATAAAGAAATAATAAAACAATGGAATATTTGAAAAATAAAAGAATGTCAAAGTTTGGCATTCTTTTATTACATAGAAGAAATTTTATCTTTCAGTTTTCACCTTTTGTTTTAAAAATAGAGAATATAATGGCCCAATACCAGTAAAAAGAACTGAAATACATGTTGAAAAATAATTTTTTATATATATGTAAAATCTTCTTCTATTTACAATAAATAAATTTAAAAAGTAGTTTATAAAAATAAAGGCTAAGTATGTACATACTGATAAAAATAAAAAAACATAATTATGTATTAATATTGGATATATAAAAGTATAAATTATAAATATCGGCATAAAAACCCAGACTAGAGTTGCTCTTAGTTCATGGCATAGCCAAATAAAACCTTTTAAAGAAGTACTATAATATTTTCTTATATCTTTAAAAATATTAAAATGATGAGATGCAGTTTTAAACCATACAGCATTTTGTATAATTTGAAGTCTTAAGGTATCTGGTGTTTCTGCATTATCCAATGAGTTTAAAGACAATATTTTTTCCTTATTGTTATGTATTAAACCTGTAAGATAGATATCTTCACACCAAAACTTAGAATTAAATTTACCTATATTTGTAATATAATCAGCTCTAATAGTTAGCCCATGTCCTACAACATGAGAATACAAGAAATTAGATATGTTATTATTTATTAAACCATTTCTAAATTCAAATGCTGTCTGATATATGGAAAATCCTTTCATTATAAAGCCCAAAGAATTGTAGTTCAAAAAATAATTGCTATATTGTTGAATAATTTTAGGAAAATTATTTTGTCTAATCTTTTGAAAGAGTTCTATAAAGGTTGATTTGTCAGGACGACTATCAGCATTATAAATGGAAAAGTAGATTTTATCTTTTGGTAAGGTTTCTAACTTTAATATTTCATCAATAGCATAGTTTAATTGATCAGCCATTATTCCAGTTATTTTAGGGTAATTTAATATATGAAAACGAGAGTCATTAAAAAGTTCTAATTCTAATAAATGTTCATAAGTAGTTTGAACTATAGAGTTTTCATATTTTTCTTTTTCAGTTGTAATAACATAAACATCAATATTTTTTATATGTTGTAGTATATCCTTAAAATGTTCTAAAGTTTTATGTATTACTTTTGTTTCTTTATAACAAGGAATCAAAACATTTATTTGAAAATCATTATCATATTGAAAGTTTGTGATTTTTAAATTGAATTTATATTTAATCTTATATATAAAAAATTTAATTAGGTTATAGAGTATAGTAAATAATTCTATAAAAATTATTATAAAAAATAAATTTAACATTATATCACCTTTTTATTTGTAATATAAGTTATTATAGCATAGGAATTTTAAAAAATTCAATTACATATTCTTAAATATAGAATTTTAAACATAAAAGTTAAAAATATGGAGGTTTTATAATGAGTGATGAAAACTATGAGGAAAAGGAGATTTGTACAATAAATAACAAAAATTATTATGTAATAACGAGAGTCACTAATAATAAGTTAAGTAAGAAAGAATTAATTAATTTAATAGTAAGTTATGGAATACGAGAATTGGACAAAGAAAACTATAATTTCTAAGATTAGCAATATAATAAAGTGGAGGTGTAATTTTTTTGGAAAGCAAATATAAAGTGGCAGGTTACTTAAGGTTGTCAGTGGAAGATGAAGATAAAGAAGTAAGCGATAGTATTGTTAGCCAAAAAAATATAATAGAGGAAAAAATTAAATCTTTAGGATATGAATTTGAATTATATGATTTATACATAGATGATGGATATACTGGACTTAATATAGAAAGACCAAATTTTCAAAGAATGTTAAATGATATTAAAAGAAAAAAAGTAAATTGTGTTATAACAAAGGACTTATCAAGACTTAGTAGAAATAATTTTGAAGCAAATTATTTAATAGAGAAATTTTTTTTAGAAAAAGAGATTAGATATATTGCTATATTAGATAATGTAGATACATCTTTAAAGAATTCTAACAATGATATGATTGGATTTAAAACTTTAATTAATGACTGGTATAGTAAAGATATTTCAAGAAAAGTAAAAAGTGGTGTATGGGCTAGAAAAGAAAAGGGATTATATGTTGCTGCTAAAGCGCCATATGGCTATATCAAAGACGAAAAAAATAGAAATAAGCTAATTGCTAATGAAGAAGAAGCAAAAATAGTAAAAAAAATTTTTCAAATGTATGCTAGAGGTGAAAGAATTGGTGAAATTGCTAGAAACCTATCAAAAAGTAAAATCTATTGTCCTAGCTACAATGGATTTGAAAAAAACAAAAATGGAGATTATGGTTGGACATATTCTACAATTTCAAAAATACTAAAAAATAAAGTTTACTTAGGACATACAGAATATGGTAAAGTAATTAATTTGAGTTATAAATCAAAAAAAGTAAAACAAGTTCCTAAGTCAGAATGGAAAATAGCATATAATACACATAAAGCAATAATAGAACAAGAATTATTTGATAAAGTACAAAATAGAATTAATTTTAATAAAAAATCAAAAACTCATAAACATAAATGG
>CALXQH010000004.1 GCA_944390525.1 uncultured Clostridia bacterium
TTCATTATTATTTGTTTCTCCAACAGCATTTTCCCCTTGATTTGTTGCCTCTTGGTTTGTTTCTCCATTGTTTCCTTCTTCAGTTGCTGGTTCCTCTTCAAGTACTGTGAAGTTGAAAGTTCTTTCAGCTATTGTTTGGTCAGAATTATCTCTATCAATTAGTTTAAATGTAATTGTATATTCTCCAGCCTCACTGAAAGTTCCTGTTAAGTTTAGCTCTTGCATTACATTTGCTCCACCAATTTTGTATCCTTGCGCATCTCCCCATCCACTTTGGATTACGTCATGCTCTAATGAACTTTCATCAATTCCTATTAATTGTGCTGTTCCTGCTCCTGGTGTGGTTGCTTCTGCAACAAGCCTTGCATGTTCATAATATCGTCCCATAGCTGAAGAATAAGAAAGTTTCATTTCTTTTGCTTGTCCTTTTATTATATTTCATGTGTATGCTAAATCAAAAGTATAGTCAATATAATTTGGCTCTACTGTTACATTTTTTACTATTGGTGTTGTTATATCATCATAAGTAACAGATGCATCATTGTTTGCTAACCCTTCTGCTGTAATACTGAATTCTGTTGGGTTTGAAGTTGTTATTCCTTCTTTTGCTTTAAATGTAACACTCATGCTTTCTCTTGGTGCCGTTCCTCCTGTTGAATCATAAAATGTTACTCTTACTTTGTCTGAAGTATCGTTAGGAGTTCCTCCTTCTGCTGAAACATATTCGAAAATATTGTTGTCATATGCTATATCAAATGTATATGAACCAAGTGGTGTTCCAAAATTTATATTTACTGTTACATTTTCTCCTGGTAGAACTTTTTCTTTGGTTACATCTACTGATATTGAATCTAAACTGGCTGCATAACTGCTTCCTACAAATGCAAAAACGCTAAGTAAAGTTACCACTAATATTGTGCTTATAATTTTTTTCATTAAAAAATTCCTCCTTTTTTGTGTTTATTTTTATTATGTGAATTTTTTAAAAAATTATTTATAAGACTTTGTTCAATAATTTTCCAATTTATGTTTTAATTATTTTTTATACTTTGTACTTTTCACTTTTTTAATAATTTTGAATATTATATTTTGGGTGATAGATATGAATATTGTTCCTACAACTCTTCCCTATACTTCAATGCTTTTAAGACAAAATTTGAATGTTTTATTAAGAACTTTTCCTTTTTTAAATTTACAAATTGTTGGTATTAGCGTTTTAGGTAGACCTATTTATGCTCTTAAATTAGGTCGAGGACAAAAAAAGGTATTCTACTCTGCATCTTACCATGCAAATGAGTGGATTACCTCTGTTTTACTTATGAAATTTGTGGAAGATTATTGTGACGCTTATATGAATAATGGTAGCCTTTATGGTTATAGAGTTTCTAATTTGTTTAACTCTGTTTCTATTTACATTATGCCTATGGTTAACCCTGATGGCGTGGATTTGGTTACTGGTGCTTATAATGAAAATGGCTCTATTTACCGTTCTTTCCAGTCAATTGCTAATAATTTTCCTAGTATTCCTTTTCCTGATGGTTGGAAAGCTAATTTTAATGGTGTGGATTTAAATCTACAGTTTCCTGCAAGATGGCAAGAAGCTAAAAAAATAAAATTTGAACAAGGTTATAATAAGCCTGCTCCAAGAGATTTTGTTGGATTTGGTCCTTTAACTGAACCTGAAAGTTTGGCAATATATAACTTTACTTTAAAAAATAATTTTGCTCTTACTATTTCTTACCATACTCAAGGAAAAGAAATCTATTGGAATTTTCAAGATATAAATCCTCCAAACGGATATGAAATAGGTAAAGTTTTTGCCAACATTAGTGGTTATACTTTAGCTAATGTACCATACAATTCTAGTTTTGCAGGTTATAAAGATTGGTTTATTCAAAATTTCAATAGACCTGGTTATACTATAGAAGCAGGAATTGGTGTAAATCCTTTGTCTATTCTTCAGTTTGAGCAGATATATTCTGATAATGAAGGTATTTTAGTCTATAGTATGAGTATTTAATTTTTAGTATTTTATTATATAACCGCTTTATAACCAAAAAATAAATCTTTTAAATTACTAAAAGATTTATTTTTTTCATAACTTTTCCCTGTTGAATAATCAATTACTATTCCTGGTTGCACATTATAACAATAAACATTAAAACAAATTCCTTTCCCATTGTCTTCAATAGACCAAGCCTCTATTTGTACTCCACTAGCTAATTTGTTATTACCTATGAATATAGGGGTAACTCTATATAGTACATGATTATTTTTATTATCTTCTAAATATTGTGCAACTCTATTTTCAAATGGAAGCATTCCTTCGGTATTTAGGTATCTCGTTCCAGTAATTAAATTTTCTTTATTTTCATTTTCTCCTGAAAGCTGCCAACCAATTAAGTGGCAACGGTTATATAAATATTTGTCTTTAATTAAATTATCATATCTTTTTTGCTCCCAGCCTGAAAGATTATTAATGTCTCCTATTTCACCTCGCTTCTCTCCCTCTTTAGGCATTATTTCTTTACAAATATTTGCAAATGCTACTCCGCTTCTTCCCAAATTATCCCATTGACTATATTTTTCAAATGCTTCGGTGCTATAATCTTCTTCTTCAAAGAATGGAACATTATTGTTTATTTCTATATATGGACTTGATGAATATTCTGGAATTGTTGATATTTCAAATTTTACTTTTTCTTTTTGAATTATGCTTTCTTTATTATTTTCAAGATTTTGTGTTATATATCCATATGCTAAAATACAAATTATTATGGTTGTGCCAACTATTTTTTCAAAAATACTTTTATTTATATTTTTTCTTCTTTTACCCATATTTTCTTCCTCTGTTATTTATTTTTTTACTATACTGCCATCTGGATTTATTTTGTAAATTTTATAAAACATAGTGTTTATACATATAAGTTGGTAAAATGATGAACAAAGTTGTCCTATTCCAGTGCAGTATGGCGTTTTTAAGAATGACATTATCATTCTTAAGCTACTTGCTGCAATCTTATTTGAAGTAGTTTTTAATGGTGAATATTCTAATTGAAGATATGCTGTTTTTATTTTATAAATTGGATATATAATAAAATTAATTAGTTCAAAGCTTAAAAATATTAAAGTAATTAATAAATCTAAGTCATATATTCTATATAAAATTATAAACATCGCAAATATTATAATTAGAAGTATTTTTAATAATAAATATGCTTCTTTCTTGTGTTTTTTATAATTAAATTTGTTTTGACTAATATCAATTTTAGCTACTGTTGAAATTGCTTCAAAAGAGTCCCATTGAGTATCTGTTATTAATGCAACAAAATTTAATGCTGTTGCATACTTTATTCCAAATTCTAAAGCATTGCTTATACCAAATAAAAAAATTAAGAAAAACAAAAAACTGTTGAATATATCAGTTGAATCATATTTTATAAACTTCAAAATATTGCATTTAAATTTAAATTTTTTGTATTGTTTTATTGTTATTATTGTTACATATATAAATATTGATAATAATGTAACCATTACTATAGCCATCTTATTTTTAAAAATTAAAGATGATACTACTAAAACGACAAAATTTATGACGTTTAATATAATACAATATTTGTTTGCTAATTTATTATTATTTTCAAAATATAGTTTTTCTAATACAATAGAGAATATTAACTGTATGTATAATTGAATTACAGAATATATGGTAAACTCTTTATATATCACTACTTCCATATTCATAAATTTTATATAACTTTCTATATTTAATATTATATATCCAAATACTATAAATCCTACTATAATTCCTAATGTTATTCCACAAAGTACAGCATTTTCATTTTTATCTTTTTCTTTACTTATATTTGCTCCTGTTCCAAATATAGATTTAAGCATAGTACAAACAAATTGAATAGGATAAGTTAAAGTAAAAACATTACTTAAATTTTTGTCAATAATAGCTCCCAGCACTATCCAAGAAAGTATTGGTATAAATGAAAAAAATGCTGAATTGAAACTTATTCTTAGTAATCTTTGCATTTTTTCTTACTCCTTTTAATTTTATAATTTTATCATATGGTACCTTTTTTTACAATAAAATAAAAAGGTTTTCTTAAAGTAGAAAACCTTTTATATTGAAATCTTATAAAACTATTCCTAAATAAGAAAATATTAATTTAGCAATATAGAAAATTCCAATAATTAAAGTAAACTTCCAGAAATATTTTTCATTTTCCTTTTCTTCTAATATTTCTTTTATGGCAAAGAATAAAAGAATTGTAGATATTATGCTACAGAAATTTGTAAATAATGAAGTAATTTTTAAAATTTGTGTATCAATTATTGTTAACAAAGAAGTAATACTTGCTATAACAACGGGAATTTTTGCAATTAATATTGTACTTGTTATATTCAAAAATGACTTATTTTTGTTTTTCTTAAATGCATACACTAAACCTGCTAATACTCCAACAGATATTACTGGAGCTATTAAGTCTTTTATTATATCTAATAAATTTGAAAATATATATTTAATTAAATATTGAATGTTAGTAAAACGTCCAAATAAAGAGTCGCTAATAATGTAAACAATATCTTTCATAAATATAGATATAATCCAAACAAATAATATAAGAATAGCTATTTTTAGAAATTTATTTTTAGAGTCTGATGTAGATTTTTTTATTCCTTCTATTGGATTTTTAAAAAAGTCTTTTAAAAAATCTTTAGCAGCTTTAGTTTCTTTTTTTAAATCAGTATTTTTTATTGTTTCTTTCACTTCTTTAATAGTTTTTTCTGCTTCTTTTTTTATTTCTTCACTGCTATTATTTTTTTCTTCTTTTGTATTGTTTTCTTCAGATTTTACTTCTTCTTTTTTGTCTTCTTCCATTTTAATCATCCTTTCTTATTAAATTAATATTATTAAAATATAAAAAATATGAAAAGTAAATAGAATAAATAAATTTTAATAAAATTTTTATAAAAGAAATATTTTTTTTAAATTTGGTATACTAATAATAAAATATTATGATACAATATCAAAAAAGAAAGGAGAAATATTATGGATAAAAAAGAATTAGAGGAGTTAAAGCAAAAATTATTTAATAAAAAAGAAAATGGTTGGAATAGTAAAACAAATCAGGAAAAACAAGAAATATTTGATTATTCTAAAGGTTATATAGACTATATGAATATATCTAAAACAGAAAGAGAAATTATTTACAATTCAGAAAAAATTGCAATAGAGAATGGTTTTAAAGATATAAAAGATGTTAAAGATCTAAATCCAGGAGATAAAGTATACTGGAATAATCGTGGAAAAAGTATGTATTTAGCAATTATTGGTAAAAATAACATTGAAGATGGTTTAAACATAATAGGATCTCATGCAGATTCTCCAAGATTAGATTTAAAGCCAAACCCATTATATGAAGATTCAGATTTTGCATATTTTAAAACACATTATTATGGTGGCATTAAAAAGTATCAATGGACTGCGATACCCCTTTCAATTCATGGTGTTATAGTTAAAACAAATGGTGAAAAAATTTTTGTTAGCATTGGTGAAGACAGAGATGATCCAATATTTACAATTACTGATTTATTGCCACATTTAGCACAAGATCAAATGAAGAAAAAATTGTCAGAAGGAATTGAAGGAGAAGACTTAAATTTATTAATAGGAAACATTCCTTTTGATACAGATATTCCAGAAGCAGTAAAATTAAATATTTTAAATATACTTAATGAAAAATATGGCATAACAGAAAAAGATTTATTAAGCTCAGAGTTAGAATTAGTTCCAGCAATGCTATGTAGAAGTATGGGATTTGATAATAGTATGATAGCAGGATATGGTCAAGATGATAAAATTTGTGTTTATGCTTCTTTAACAGCTTTAATGGAAATTCAAAATCCTGAAAAAACAGCTATTTGTATTATTTCTGATAAAGAAGAAATTGGTAGTATGGGAAATACTGGTATGGAATCTCACGTTTTTGATACCTTTATATCAGAAATTTTAAATAAATTAAATATAAATAGACCTAATTTGTTAGAAAAAGTTTTCTGTAATTCTAAAATGTTATCAGCTGATGTGGATGTTGGCTTAGATCCAATATATTCTAGTGTATCTGAAAAAAATAATGCTTGTTATCTAAGTAGAGGTATTGCGTTAAATAAATACACTGGCGCAAGAGGTAAATCTGGAGCTTCTGATGCGAATGCTGAATTTGTAGCAGAAATTAGAAAAATATTTGAAAATTATAATATTAAATATCAATTTGGTGAACTTGGAAAAGTTGATGTTGGTGGAGGAGGAACTATTGCATATATTTTAGCTAATAAGGGTATAGAAGTAATAGATTGCGGTGTTCCTGTTCTTTCAATGCATTCTCCTTATGAGGTAACTAGTAAACTAGATTTATATGAAGCTTATCGTGGCTATAAGGCTTTTTGGAAGAATGCTTAAATAATATAAAACGACTCTTGATTTTAAGAGTCGTTTTTTGAGTTTATCTTCCACTATGATTTAACCAAATTAAACATTGTCTGTTAATTCCGTCACATTGCTTAGGCTTTGGGCATTTTTTACTTCCTTTTAACATGCAAAGTGCTTTTATGCCTTTATTCTTTTTTTCTTTAGTTTCCATGGAAGATCCTCCTTCTATAAGTAATAATATTATTATATGCATTAAGTAAAAAAATATGACAAAAAAAATGTAGCTAGAAAATTTTCTAGCTACTTTTGCATGGTGTTTTCCCTTACTTAGTAGAATGATATCTACTAAAGCATTTTGGTTCAGACGATTGACTCAGATCCAATGTAAACTTTATGTCCTCCAAATTTCTATTTTGGCAAAGACATGCCATAGAGCATTCTTTGCACGACTTAGGAGCAACAAAACAGTCTTTTATATTGAAAATTTTTTCAATATCTCCAATATAAATATCTATGTTCCTTCTTATTTTACCTTTTGAAGGATTCATACAAAGATTCCGTGCTACACAATCAAAACATTTTGATTTTTCGTAACACGAATAGTTTGGCTTTGCGACACTACTGTCGCCACGATTTACGCAATAGTCTCTATTGCAATACGTGCACGGATGTACTGGATCTTTCTTTTCAATAGACATGCAAAAACCTCCTAAATTTTATAAGGTTCTTATATTATAACACATTTACATAAAAAATGCAAACTTTAAATTTGCAAATATTGTAAATTTTTAATTAATTAATTTTTTTGATACGCAGTATGGAACTACTTCATTTTTTAATGTATTAGATAATATTTCCATCCCACAAGAAGTATCATACCATTTAAAACTTTCAATTTCATTAGAAACATTTAATTTTCCAGTTAATATTCCATTATATTTAAAAACATAGAAATATATAGGAGTTTTTCCGTCACTAGTAGCTATTTCATCAAATTCCATCTCCAATTCAAATAAATTTTCATCAAAAATTGCTTCACTTCCTAACTCTTCGTGACATTCTCTTATAGCTGCTTGTAATGGTGTTTCGCCTTTTTCAACTTTACCTCCAATCATTTGATAGGTTTGTCGTTTGTAAGGTTTGTCTATTAATAATTTCTTATTTTCAAAAAACATTGTTCCAACAACATCCATATTACTTACTACCTTTCTATAAAAAAAATAAACCCTTTAATGGGGTTTGTTATTACTTTTATGGTGAGCCAGGAGGGATTCGAACCCCCGACCCCAGGCTTAGAAGGCCTGTGCTCTATCCAACTGAGCTACTGACCCATAAAAATATACTAAACTGGTCGAGGCGACAGGGATCGAACCTGCGACCTCATGGTCCCAAACCACGCGCGCTACCAACTGCGCTACGCCTCGTTTTATTTAGTACTTATATACTATAACACATTTTTTTTCCTTTTGCAAGATTTTTTTAAAATTCTATTGAATATTTTTTTATTTCAATGTATAATATTTATGTTATGCAGCTGTAGCTTAGCTGGATAGAGCGTTCGGCTACGAACCGGAAGGTCGGGGGTTCGAATCCCTCCAGCTGCACCAATGACGTATCTGTTCGAACTAGATTGAATAGATAAATACAAAATCAATCAGAAACTAAAATCTGGTTGATTTTTTTGTTGCCTAAAAACAATATTAAAATCATCCAAACGAGAATGTTGAAAAAATCAAAAATTTTATAAAAGATATTACTAAAACAGTTAGAAGTGTAAATGATTTAAATATAGCTATTAAAGATTTTGAACATAATTCTTTTGAAATAGGAAAAGAAAATTCTTTACTAAAATATCAATTAGAGGTAAAAAATGATGAAATTAATAGATTTAAAAAAGATTTATCTGCTAAAGATAAGATTATTGATAAATTAAAAATTGAAAAAGAAAAAATAAAACAAGAATTACAGAAATTTAAAGATTTCTGGTATAGAATTATGGAATATTTTCATAAAAGAATTTGCTATGATAAAGATGAAAATTTTAAAATAATAAGTGATGATCTATACAAAAATGATATATTTACTGATGACGAAAATGAAATTGCAAATAATATTGCTAAAAAAGTAAGACCAAAAGAAGAACAAGAAAATAAGAATAAAAAGAAAAATAATGATACTAGATTTTAAAAGGAGGAAAAAAGTTATGAATAATAAATTACCAAAAACAAAAATTGATGAAAGGACTGGTATTGAATATCATTTAGAGGGGGATTATTATATTCCCCACCTAGCAATGCCTAAACAAGAAAACATCACTTTAAATAAATATGGAAGAATGAGATTGAATTATTTAAAAGAGCATAAAAGACTGAATATATAATAATGCTTATGGATGGAATTTTAAATACTCACTTAAAAGAAATACAAAAAACAGCAGATAAAAGAATTCAACAAATTATTAGTGAGTTAAAAGTAAAAAGTGATTTGACTGAAGATATGAAAAATACAAATATACTTTATTGGGTAGGCACAATGAATGCAATAAAAAATCAAGCTGAGGAAGTTATATATAAAGAGTTAATTTATGTGTAAATGTTATAAAAAGCAAATGAAGTTTAGAAAATAATTTGCTTTTTTATGTTAAATAATATATAATATAAAGTGATATAGGTAAAAACCTGTGTCATTTTCCTATTTTCACTAATTAGTGAGAGGATTTTCCTCAAACTTTTTGGTTTTACATAGATGACAAGAAAACAACAATAAAAGAATTTAGGAGGACTTAATTATGGATGAAAAGAAACGGAATATTTGTATTATTTGCACTATTGTAGGAATTGTCGCACTTTTAGTGTACATTATCTTAACGGTATCAGGAAGT
>CALXQH010000005.1 GCA_944390525.1 uncultured Clostridia bacterium
TCTCCTAAATCTGGAATTCTTTGATTATATTGTAATTTTTCTGCATTGCTTGTTACAAATTCACCTTCTGGATTTTTTAATGACATACTTAAATCTTTTAATATTTCTGTAGCATTTTGATATCTTAAACTTATTTCTTTTTCCATAGCTTTCATTACAATTTTGTTAACAGCAAAAGGTATAGAAGGATTTAATTTTATTGGTTCTACAGGTTTTTCTTGCATATGTTTTAAAGCTATAGATACAGGTGTATCTGCATCAAATGGAACTCTACCTGTTAGCATTTCATACATTACAACTCCTAGTGAATAAATATCTGACTTAGCATCTGTATAACCTCCACGAGCATGTTCAGGCGAAAAATAATGTACAGAACCTATAGTAGCCCCAAAAGCAGTAATTGTTGAGTTTGAAACAGCTTTAGCTATTCCAAAATCTGTTACTTTTGCTATTCCATCTTCTGTAATCATAATATTATGAGGTTTAATATCTCTATGAATTATATTATTTTTGTGTGCTGTTTCTAATGCTGAAGCTATTTGAATTGCAATATTAGCAGACCATTTCCAAGGCAATACTCCATCTTCATTTATGATTTGCTTTAAAGTTTTTCCTTGAACTAATTCCATTACAATATAGTGTATATTTTCTTCTTCCCCTACATCAAAAATAGATACAATATTAGGATGTGTAAGACTCGCTGCTGATAGTGCTTCTGTATTAAATCTTCTTACAAATTCTTCATCTGTTGTAAATTCTTCTCTAAGTACTTTTATTGCTACATATCTTTTTAGAGTATTGCATCTTGCTTTATATACTGTAGCCATTCCTCCTTCTCCTATTTTTTCTAGTATTTCATATCTATTTCCTATTACTTTACCTACTAAATTCATATTATTTCTCTCCCCTATAATATTGTTATAACAGTAATATTGTCATAGCCACCTTTTTGGTTAGCTAAATCTACTAATTTTTCTGATGCATTCTTAGCATCTTCTTTAATTAAATTATAAATTTCTTTTTCTTGTATCATATTAGTTAGTCCATCTGAACACATTAATAAAATGTCTCCCTTTTCAAGGTTTCTTGCTCTAATGTCTGGTTCAACATATGTTGTACAACCTAAGGCTTTTAAAAGCATATTTTTTTTGGGATGATTTTGCGCCTCTTGTCTAGTAATTTTACCATCTTCTACTAATTGTTGAACATAACTATGGTCTTTTGTTAGTTTACGTATTACATTTCCTCTAATACGATATATTCTACTGTCTCCAACATGTCCTATATATATCTTATTATTATATATGAAACAAATATCTAAAGTAGTACCCATACCTTGTAAATTTTTATTGTTTTTAGATTTTTCATAAACAACAAAATTTGCATATTCCATAGCTTCCTTTATAAGATTTAAAATATTTTCTTTTACAGGTTCTATTTTGGTAAAATTATTATATATATATTCTTTTGCAGATTCTGTTGCTAATTTGCTTGCTACTTCTCCTCCATTATATCCGCCCATTCCATCTGCTAAAATATGTATTTGTAATTTATCTTCTGGAGAAGGAATATAATAATAGTCTTGATTCATTTCTCGTGCTTTGCCAACATCAGTTTTAGCAAAACTTTTCATATATTTTCCTCCTATTTTAAATATTTTTTCTTCTTAATTGTCCGCAGGCTGCGTCAATGTCACTTCCAAGTTCTCTTCTAATAGTAGCTACTATTCCGTGGTCATTTAAATAATCTCTAAATCTAATAATGTTTTCATTACTGCTTTTAGTAAATTTTCCATTTTCTATTTTATTTATTGGTATTAAATTTACATGACAAAGCATACCATTTAATAAGCTTACTAAAGCTTTTGCATCTTCTATATTATCATTATTGTCTTTTGCTAAAGCATATTCAAATGAAATTCTTTTATTTGTTTTTACTATATATTCTTTGCACGCTCTTATTAATTCTTCTATTGGATATAATTTATTTACTGGCATCATTTTGCTTCTTTTTTCATTATTTGTAGCGTGTAAAGAAATTGATAAAGTACACTGTAGTTCTTCTTTTGCAAAATCATAAATTTTAGGAACTATTCCAGAAGTAGATATGCTAATATGTCTTGCTCCTATATTTAATCCTTTTTGATTATTTATAATTTTAATTGCGTGCATTACATTATCATAATTGTCAAAGGGTTCTCCTATTCCCATAAATACTATGTTTGAAATATGTTCTCCTATGTCTTGTTCTACTGCTAATATCTGTTCTACTATTTCTCCTGCTGTTAAACTACGCACAAAAGCAATACCTGTTGATGCACAAAATTTACAGCCCATTTTACATCCAATTTGTGAAGAAACGCATATTGTTTTTCCATGGTGATACTGCATTAATACTGTTTCTATAGCATTTCCGTCTAATGTATCAAATAAATACTTTTTAGTACCATCTACAGCTTCTTGTTTTTTTATAATTTTAAAATTACACATTGTATAATTTTTTTTTAATTTTTCTCTTAAGTCTAAAGACAAATTAGTCATTTCATCAAAACTTTTTACTTTTTCTATATAAAGCCATTTAAATATTTGTTCAGCTCTATATGCTTTCTCTCCCATGGAAACAAGTTCTTGTTTTAATTCTTCTAAATTGTATCCTTTTATATTTTTCATTAACTATTCCTTTTTATCTTTGCTTTTAATTATTTATATCATAATATGCTAATTTTTTCAATATTTTTGAAATACTATTATTTATTAATTACTAATAGTTTTAAATTTTTTTAGTCTAACATTATATGCTTCTAAAACAGCATGTTCAAATGCAAGTTTTGGTTCTTTTATTCCCATAACTTTTAATAACTTTAAAGTAAAATATGGATTTAAAATTAAAAATGGACCTATTAAATATGTTGCAAAGAAATTGTTTTGGTGAATTCCTTCTAAAGTTGAATTTTCATTAATTCCTATTCCCATATTTACTTTAAATAAATAATTTTGTTCATTGTTTCCATATAACATAGTAAATTGGCTTTTAAAACCAAGTATTTCTATATCTTCATATTCTCCTAAATAGAAACTATTGTGTCTATGTAACATATCTCTTTTTGCATATATGTCAAAAATATTAAGACCTTCTATTTTACTCTTATCTTCATTTTCAATATATTTGCCCAATACTTCCACACTATTTCCTGTAAATAAACACACTTGTCCATGTTCTATTTTTTGCTTAATATTTTCTGTATAAGGTTTTAATTGTTTAATTACTATTTCTTGCGATCTTTCTGATAGTGTTCCCATATATACAAGAGCAATATCTTCTTCATTTATAAATTTAGGTTGTTCATTTATTGATGTTTCTATAATTTGCGAATCTGGTAAACATTTTTGTAAATACTTTATATTTCCAATATCTCCATTTAAATTACAAAGTTCTGGATATAAAACTTCTATTTTCATATTTTCCTCATTTCTTCTTTATTATTAATTAATTCTTTAACTTTAAGTTTTATTTGTTTTGTTTCTTCTATTGAATATAAATCATGTAAAATAAATATTTTTTCTATATCTTCTAATTTTAATTGGCTTGTTGCCTCAATTATATCTTTTTTATATACTATTTTTTCAGGGCTAATATTTGCCATTAACAAACGTATATAGGAGTCTAAATAACGTGGTCCTGCAACAATAATTTGTTTTATGCTTTCATTATTTAAAAATTCATAATCTGCATCATACTGCCAGGCTGTATCCTCAGACCCTTTAGCTTCTTCATGTAAATCATCTAAAATAAGAATTACAGCTTTCTTTCCTGTTTGTGTTCTTATATAATCAAATGCTCTTGAGCAAGCTATTGGATTCATTCCTTTTGCTAAATGGGTTATTATTTCATATTCATTATATTTTTCCTGACTAAATCTTGTTTCTACAATTTTTAAGCCTTTAAATGAATCATTTATTTTTTCTTGTGAGAATCCTAATTTCTTTAATACAATAATTACAGCTAACATATTGTATATATTTATAATACTGTCATTTATTAAATCATATTCTTCTTCTGCATTTTTTGTTTTTATAGTCATTTTTTTATTTTTTATATCTAATTTTGTTACTATATAATCTGCTTTTGGTGTTTTAAATCCACATTTTGGACAATATGCTTTTCCAATATGATGATATCTTACATATTCATATTCTAACTTGGTATAGCACTTAGGACATATTCTTATATCTCTTGTAATATTTTCACATTTTTCTAAATCTGTTGGTAATCTATCTATGCTAAAATATATTTTTGAATTGTCATTTGCAATATTACTGCAAATAATATCATCTGCATTTTCTATCATTATGGTTTCTTTTGGTATATATTTATTTAATATATCTGCCATAAATTCAGTATGTGCATTTCTCATTAAAGAATCTCTAAATAAATTTGTACAAACTAAATATGTTGGTGTAATATAAGGATATATTTTATTTGCACTTCTTTCATCTATTTCTAAAACCGCTAACTGTTTTTTGGCTTTTCCCGTAAAAGTTGAACCCTGAATAAGCGTAGTGGCTATTCCACCATCTATATTTGACCCATATTTATTATTTATAAAATCAAATTTATTTTTACTTAATATATCATTTATCATATTACATACTGTAGTTTTTCCATTTGTTCCTGTTACACCAATGATAGTTTTGGGTTTTTCTAACATTCCTAAAAAATTTGGACATAATTGTAAAGCTATTTTCCCAGGAAAATATGTTGCATTTCTTCTTAATATTTTTAATGCAAAAGATGAAACCTTTGCTATCCAAAGTGTTATATAAAATTTAAATGTTTTTTTATTGCTCATAAATACCTCTCCTATTTTTTCTTTTATTATTGTATATGTATTTTTTTTATTTATCAAGTATTTTGTGTTATTTTTCTAACTAAAAAATAATATACCACAAATTGTAGTATATTATTTTTATCTTAATAAAATTTTGTCTTTTCTTTTAAAGATTTTTCAATGTTTGAAATTCTTCTTTCAAATACTTGGTTTGTCATATCTGCAATTTCACTAAACTCTTTTAGTTTTTGAAGTTTGTGCATTGTTACATTATGGTGTTTGTCTAATTTTTTTGCTATATTACTTTGTTCAATTTTTAGTTCAATTAATAGTTCTTGTATTTGTGTAATTAGTGATTTTAAAGTTTCTTGGTTTTCTACCTTTTTAGGCATTTTATCACCTCTTTCACAATTTTACTTTACGCTATTTATTATACTATATATTTACACTTAAGTCAATAATTTTGCGAAAGTTTGTTCTTATATTTTAGTAAATCTTTCCTCCTCCTAGCACAACATCTTCTATATAAAATACAACTGATTGTCCTGGCGTTATCGCTCTCTGAGGTTCTTTAAATTTTAATTTTGCTATTTTTTCATTTTCTTTATTGTTTATAACTTCTAATACTGCATTTGCAGGTGCTGAACGATAACGTATTTTTGCCATTACTTCAATAGGCTTGCTTAAATCAATTTTTTCTATTAAAAAATTTAATTCTTTTGCATATAAAGTATATTTATATAATTCTTTTTCAGTTCCTACTATTACTTCATTTTTTATACTATCTAACTTTACTACATATAAAGGCTCTTTATATGCTATTCCTAATCCTTTTCTTTGTCCTATAGTATAATGTATTAACCCTTTATGTTTTCCTAATATTTGTCCATTTTTTAATACTATATTTCCTATTTTTTCATTACTATTTCCATGATTTTGTAAAAATTTTACATAATCATTGTCAGGAATGAAACATACTTCTTGACTGTCTTTTTTCTTAGCAACTATTAAATTATTTTCTTCTGCTATTTTTCTAATTTCAGTTTTATCTGTAAAATCTTCTAATGGAAATATAACTTTTTTCAATATCTCTTTTGGAATTTGATATAAAAAATAGCTTTGATCTTTTTTATCTGCTTTAGACTTTGTTAATGTATATTGATTATATTTATTGTTCCATTCTATCTTTGCATAATGTCCTGTTGCAATATATTCACAACCTAATTCTTTTGCTTTTTCAAAAAATACTCCAAATTTTAAATATTTATTACATTCTATGCAAGGGTTTGGAGTTTGTATATTATTATAACAGGTAACAAAATTATCTATTACGTGCTTTTTAAATTCTTTTTCGCAATGTAAAGTGTAATGTTGTATTCCTAATTTTTCACACACTCTTTTTGCATCATCAATAGCAGATAAATTACATCCTTCCCATAATACCATTGTTGCACCAATTACTTCATATCCTACTTTTTTTAATAGCACTGCTGAAACAGAGCTATCTACTCCTCCGCTCATACCTAATAGTACCTTTTTATTTGCCATATTTTATCCTTTCTTATTTTCTAAAAGAGGAGTAATAAATTACTCTTCTACAATTTTAATATGTACGTCATCTAATTGTTTTTGATGTACTTTACTTGGAGCTCTCATAAGTAAATCTCTTGCTTTTTTATTTTTAGGAAATGCTATTACTTCACGAATATTTTTACTATCTGCCACAAGCATTACCATTCTATCTAATCCAGGAGCAGCACCTGCGTGTGGTGGTGTTCCATATTGAAATGCATTATATAATGCTCCAAACCTATTTTTTACTTCTTCTTCACTATATCCTGCTATTTCAAATGCTTTTACCATTAATTCTGGACTATGATTTCTTACAGCACCTGAAGCTACTTCATAGCCGTTACATACTACGTCATATTGATATGCAAGTATTTCAAGTGGATTTTTTGTTGTTAATGCTTCCATTCCGCCTTGTGGCATAGAAAATGGGTTATGGTTAAAATCAATAGTTCCTTCGTCTGATATTTCATACATTGGAAAATCAACTATATAGCATAAACGATACACATTTTTTTCTAATAAGTCTAACCTTTCTCCTAACTCTATACGTATAGCCCCTGCTATTTTTTGGACTACTTTTAATTCATCTGCCATAAAAAATACTGCTGAGTTCTTATTCATGCCTATTTTTTCTTCTAATTCTTTTTGTACTTCTTGTGTAATATATTTTGAAATACCTCCTGATAATATTTTTTCATTATCTACCTTAATCCAAGCTAATCCTTTTGCTCCTATTTGTGTTGTAGCGAACTCTGTCATACTATCAAAGAATTTTCTTGATTGTTCTGCTCCATTTTCTACTACTATTGCTTTTACAGTTTTATTTTTAAATGCTGTAAATTCAACTTTTTTAAATATCTCCGTAACATCTTGTATAATAAGTGGATTTCTTAAGTCTGGTTTATCACTTCCGTATTTTTCCATTGCTTCTAAATAAGGAATTTTTCTAAAGGGAGCCTCATCTACCTTCCAATTTGTATGTGTTTTAAATACTGTTGTAAATATTTCTGCTAATACTTTTAATACATCTTCTTGCTCTTCAAAACTTATTTCAAAATCTAGTTGATAAAATTCTCCTGGTGCTCTGTCTGCTCTAGGGTCTTCATCTCTAAAACAAGGTGCTATTTGATAATATTTGTCAAACCCTGATACCATAAGTAATTGTTTAAATTGTTGAGGTGCTTGTGGAAGTGCGTAAAATTCTCCTGGATGTATTCTACTTGGTACTAAATAATCTCTTGCACCTTCTGGAGAAGAATTTGCTAATATTGGTGTTTGAATTTCTGTAAACTCCATTTCATCCATTTTTTTGCGTAATGTTTTCATTATTTCACTACGAAGTAAAATTGTTTTATGAAGCTTATCATTTCTTAAGTCTAAAAATCTATATTCTAGTCTTAAGTCTTCTTTTACTTCTCCTGTTTTTTCAGAATTTACTTCAAAAGGTAATATATTTTTACATTTACCTAAAATTTCTATTTTTTCAGCTTCTATTTCTATTTCTCCAGTAGAAATCTTTGTGTTTTTATTGCTTCTTTCTATTACTTTTCCAACAACTTGAATAACACTTTCTGAAACTACATTTTCTAATTCTTTTTTATTATTGTCTGATATAACAATTTGAGTAATACCAAATTGATCACGTAAATCTATAAATATCATAGAACCTAGATTTCTTATTTTTTGTACCCAGCCAGCAATAGTTACTTTTTCCCCTACATTTTTTATTGTTAGTTCCCCACAATTATGGTCTCTATACATTTTTACATCTCCTCTATTTTTTACTTATTAAAGTTAAACTTTATTTTATACGTTAAATATTATACACTATTTTAATACCTATTACAATAAGATGTTTTTAAATTTAATATGTTAATTTCAAACTTATTTATTTAGATGTCTATGCGGTCTTCTTGATTTATTTTTTTAATGATTTGGCTGCATCATATAAATAAACTTTACTTTTTATTAAAAATGTAGTATAATATATATTACGATGTTTTAATATAGCTATGTTGTAACATGGCTCAAACATCAAAATTTTATTGGAGGTATGTTTATGACATCAGGAAGACTCACTATTTTGGATCGGTTGGATTATCATTCCCTTCAAGGAAAGATGAAAACAACCTTATGCCTGTACCTTAACCAAGAAAAACAGCTTGTTAAGGACGGCTGTACTGTTCAGCGAATATCTTCTCAAGGTCTGCGGCATGGCCAGCATTTATGTAGTGTTGACTGGAGTAATCCTCCAGCTGATACTGAAGCTCATCGCTTGTTTACTCAGGCTCAGGAAGCCGCTAAGAGTAAATCAGCTGAAGAGCATGCACCTTTAAACCCACCGTATTCTTATTAAAAGAATACACCCAGTAAAATTTTCCCCACTGATTTTTTCAGTGGGGTTCTTTTTTTACATTATTTTTATTAAAATTGTTGAATTTCACTGCATTTTTTTATATAATTATGGCAATATTTATTAAAAGATTATTTTACTTAAAGAAAGGGTTATGATAATTATGGTAAACAAAGTATTGGTAAAGGATTTATATAGAAATACAAATAATTACACAAATCAAACTGTAACAGTTTCTGGTTGGGTAAGAACTATTCGTGATTCTAAAAATTTTGGTTTTATAGAATTAAATGATGGTACTTTTTTTAAAAATGTTCAAATTGTGTTTGACAATACTTTAAATAATTTTGAGGAAATTAAAAAATTAACAATTAGTTCTTCTATTTCGGTCACAGGAGAGCTTATTAAAACAGAAAATGCCAAACAACCTTTTGAAATTAAAGCTTCTAATGTAGAAATTATAAATGTAGCTGATTTAGATTATCCTTTACAAAAGAAAAAACATTCTTTTGAATATTTAAGAACAGTATCTCATCTACGTCCAAGAACAAACACTTTTAATGCAGTATTTAGAGTACGTAGTGTTTTATCTTTTGCTATTCATAAATTTTTTCAAGACAGAGGTTTTGTATATGTACATACTCCAATTATTACAGGTAGTGATTGTGAAGGTGCAGGAGAAATGTTTAGAGTAACAACTTTAGATATGGAAAATTTACCTAAAAAAGAAGATGGCAAAATAGATTTTTCTCAAGATTTTTTTGCTAAAGAGTCTCATTTAACTGTAAGTGGTCAATTAGACGTAGAAACTTATGCTCATGCTTTTCGTAATGTTTATACTTTTGGCCCTACTTTTAGAGCTGAAAATTCAAATACTGTAAAACATGCTGCCGAGTTTTGGATGATTGAACCAGAAATTTGTTTCGCAGATTTACAAGATGATATGGATTTAGCAGAAGATATGATTAAATATATTATTTCTTATGTTTTAGAAAATGCACCAGAAGAAATGGCATTTTTTAATCAATTTATTGATGCAGGATTACTTGATAGGTTACACAATGTAATTAATTCTGATTTTGGAAGGATATCATATACAGATGCTATAAAAGAATTAGAAAAAAATAATGATAATTTTGAATATCCAGTTCATTGGGGTACAGATATACAAACAGAGCATGAAAGATATTTAAGTGAAAAAATATTTGGTAAACCCGTTTTTGTAACAGATTATCCAAAAGAAATAAAAGCATTTTATATGAAATTAAATCCAGACGGAAAGACGGTTGCTGCTACTGACTTATTGGCTCCTGGAATTGGTGAAATTATTGGTGGTAGTCAAAGAGAAGATGATTATGAAAAGCTAAATTCTCGTTTAAAAGAACTTGGCTTAAACAAAGAAGACTATTGGTGGTATTTAGACTTAAGAAGATATGGTAGTTGTCCACATGCTGGTTTCGGGCTTGGTTTTGAAAGAATGATGATGTACTTAACTGGTATGCAAAATATTCGTGATGTACTTTCATTCCCTAGGACTCCAAAAAATTGTGAATTTTAAGTTAAAATAAAGGAAGCTGTGGGGCCTCCTTTATTTTAACTTTATTTTTTCTCTTACATACTCATAAATCATTATTCCTGCTGCTACAGAAGCATTTAAACTTTCTGTCTTTCCTAGCATTGGTATTTTTACTTTTTCATCTGATATTTCTTGAACTTCTTTAGTAACTCCCTTTGCTTCATTTCCTATAACTACTACTTTTTTATTATATTTTATATCATATACGCTTTTGTTTGTATCTAATGATGTAGATACTATTTCAAATTTATGTTTTTTTAATAACTGTAATGTTTTTACTAAACTATCTGTTATTATAATATTCATTCTAAATATTGCTCCCATTGTAGAGCGTACTACTTTTGGATTATATGGATCTGCACAATCTTTTGACAAAATAATTTGTTTTAAATTTGCACTATCTGCAGTTCTTAATATTGTTCCTAAATTTCCTGGATCTTGTATGCCATCTAAAGCCAGTATTATTTCTTCTTTATAGTTTATTTTTTCAATACTATCTTCTTTTTTTACTATTGCTAAAATACCTTGTGGGTTTACAACATCTGTTATAGAAAAGAAAAGATTTTTAGTAACATATATACAATTATATTTTGCAATTTCATATAATAGTGCTTGCTCAAGTCCTTCTGTGTTTTCACAATCTTCACAGACTACTATTGTTTTTATATTTACTCCTTCTTCTATTGCTTCTTTTACTAATTTTATGCCTTCAACAATATACTCATTTGTTTCATCTCTAAGTTTTTTATCTTTTAATTTTTTAATATATTTAATTTGCTCATTATCTTTACTAGAAATTATTTGCATCTAAAACTTTCCTCTCTAAATTTCTATAATATTATTTAAAAATTCTTTAACTTTTTTAATTATATCTTTATCTGTATTTTCTCTAATTCTTAGAGTAATATATGGTTCAATTCCATTTGAAAATTTAATTTGCATAGGGTATTTTTTAATTAAAATATTTACCGTTTCTGGTTTTATTTTTTCTTTTCCAAAATAAAATACTACATTATTTTCTCTTTGTGATATTTTTAACATATTTGCATTTCTTGCTAGTTGTTTTATTCTTGCTATATCAATTAAATTTTCTAATTCTTTTGGCATTTTACCATATCTATCAATAACTTCATCTATTACATTTTGTAATTCTTCTTCTGTTCTACATAATGCAATGTTTTGATATATTTCAATTTTTTGACTACTATTTTCAATAAAGCTATCTGGTATATAACTTGAAATAGATAAATCTATTTGTACGTCATGTTCTTCTTGTACTTCTATTCCTTGCATTTCTTTTATAACTTCATCTAATAGTTTACAATAAGTATCATAGCCAACTTGTTCCATATGTCCATGTTGCATTTCACCTAGCATGCTTCCTGCCCCACGTATTTCCAAATCTCTCATAGCAATTTTAAAACCTGATCCAAATTCTGTAAATTCTTTTATAGCTTTTAATCTCTTATTTGCAACTTCTGTTAAAAGTTTATCTCTTTTATATGTTATATAAGCATATGCTTGTTTATCACTTCTGCCTACCCTTCCTCTAATTTGATAAAGTTGTGATAGTCCTAGTTTATCTGCATTTTCTACAACTATTGTATTTGCATTTGGTATGTCAATTCCTGATTCTAATATAGTTGTACAAATTAATACATTTATTTCTTTATTTATAAATTTTTGCATTATTTCTTCTAGTTCTTTCCCAGTCATTTTTCCATGTGCATACCCTACTTTTGCTTCTGGAACTAATTTTGATATTTCATTTGCTTTTTTTTCAATATTTTCTACTTGATTATATAAATAAAATACTTGCCCTTCTCTTTCTAGTTCTTTTGTTATAGCTTCTGATACAACTTCTTTATCATATTCTAATACATAAGTTTGCACAGGTTTTCTATTATGTGGTGGTTCATATATAACAGACATATCACGAACTCCAACAATAGACATATGTAAAGTTCTAGGAATTGGCGTTGCTGTCATTGTTAGTACATCTACATTTGTTTTTAATAGTTTTATTTTTTCTTTATCTTTTACTCCAAAGCGATGTTCTTCATCTATTATTAAAAGTCCTAAATCTTTAAAACTAACATCTTGACTAAGTAGTCTATGTGTTCCTATTACTACATCTACTTCTCCAAGTTTTAATTTTTTTACTATTTCTTCCTGTTCTTTTTTTGTTTTAAAACGGTTTAATAGCTCTACTTTCATCGCAAATTCACTCATTCTATTTTTAAATTCTTCATACTGTTGATTTGCCAAAATTGTTGTTGGTACTAAATAAGCTACTTGTTTTTGATCCATAACTGCTTTAAAGGCTGCTCTTATAGCTACTTCCGTTTTTCCGTATCCAACGTCTCCACATAGTAATCTATCCATTGGAACTGGTTTTTCCATATCCTTTTTTACTTCTTCAATACAACGTAATTGGTCTTCTGTTTCTGTATATGGAAAATTATCTTCAAATTGAGTTTGCCAAGGTGTATCTTCAGAGAAACTAAATCCTTGTATTTTTTGACGTTTTGCATATAATTGCACTAAATCTTTTGCTATCTCTTGTAAATTTTTTCTTACTCTATTAGTAGTTGCACTCCACTCTTTTCCACCTAACTTATTAAGTTTAGGAGTTGTATTTTCTCCTCCACCAATATACTTTCTAACACTATCTAAACTATTTGTTGGCACATATAGCATATCATCATTTTTATACTTAATTTTTATATAATCTTTTGTAACTCCATCTGCAGTAATAGTATTTACTCCTATAAATTGTCCTATACCATGCGTTTGATGTACTACTATATCTCCTGGAACTAAATCAGCAAACACTATTTTTTCGCTTTCTTTAAAAGTGCTTGAAAATTTTTTCTTTTTTCTTTTGGGTTCTTCAAAATTATTTTGTAAACTTATTATAATTAAATTTAAATCATAATTTTCAAATCCTGTTGAAAAACCTCCTAAAGTAACTATTATTTCTCCATTTTTTACATTACTTTGGAATTCTTCATATTTATAATTTACTTGATTTTCTTTTAAAATTTCACATAACTTTTTAGCATTTGTTTCATTACCAGCTAAAAGTATTACTTTCTTTTTTTGTTTTTGATAATTTTTTATATCTGAAATTAATAATTCAAGCTCTAAATTATAAAAATTTATTTCTCTTGTTTCAAAATAATATTTTGGCATATTTTTTAAAGTATCATTTTGCTCTAGATATATTATTTGTTTTTCTTTTAAGTTATATTCAAATTTACTAATATTTTCTATTGCTTGCGGTATAAATTTTTGTTTTTCTATTAATGATGTGATTAATTTATTATTATCTTCTATTATGTTTTGTCTTCTTTGTTCAATTTTAGATTTTTCGTCTAATAATAATAAATATTCTTTTGTAATATAATCTACAAATGTTTCTTGTTCTTCATAAAATTCATTAAAATATTTATCTATTTTGTTTGTGTAATCTCCACTTTTTATAGCTTCTATATCTTCTAATTTATCTTTATATTTTGTTTCTATATTTTTAATAGCTTTTTTAATGTCTTGTACAATTAATTCATGTGCTGGAAATATAATTATTTCATTAAGCATCTCTGTAGACCTTTGTGAAGATATTTGAAAAAATCTTATAGAATCAACTTCATCTCCCCAAAATTCAATTCTAACACCAACCTTTTCAGAAAGTCCTATATCTACTATTCCTCCACGAATACTAAATTGTCCTTTGTTTTCAATTAATTCACTTCTTTCATATCCTAAATTTATTAGTTTTTCTTTTAAATTATCTAATAGATAATTTTTTCCAATTTCAAAATAAATTATATTTTTATATAATTCTTTTTTTGAAATCATTTTTTGCATTATAGCTTCTATAGTTGTAACTACTATCATCTGTTTTTTTTGTTTTTGAGCTAAAAACATTTTATTTAAAACTTCTATTCTTTTATACTCTATTTCTTTACTTTGAGCTATGTAGTCATATGATACAATTTCTCTTTTAGGAAAATAATATACATTCTCAGTAAATTTTTTTAAATCTTGAAATAATTTTTTTGCTTGTATTTCATTATATGTTAATAATATTATTGATTGTTTAGTACTATTTAAAATACTTGCTAACATATGCATTTTTTCCACGTCAGTTAAGCCCGATACAGCTATCGGACTTACTTTTTCTTTTATTTGTTCTACTAATTCTTGAAATTTTTTATTTTCTTCTAATTGTTTAATTAAAAAGTTCATTTTGTTTTTCCTTTTCAATAATTACTTTAATATTATATCACTATTTTTGCTATTTTAGAATACTTTTACTATATTTTCAATATATATAAATTGAAAGAAGGTGTTTTATTATTAACAATATTTCTATTTGCAATACTAGAAAACAAAATAATGTGAAAATATGGGTATATTCTTTTAGAAAAAATATTATTTCTATTTTATTTTGTTTATTTTGTATTGGACTTATATTTTTTTCAAATTCTAATTTAAATGCGGCAAAAAACGGTCTTATTTTATGGGCTACAGCTGTTGTACCTTCTCTTTTTCCTTTTTTTGTTTCTACTGAATTATTAAATAATACTAATATTATTTCTTATTTAGGAAAACTTTTAAATCCTATTATGAAACCTCTTTTTAATATTCCTGGAGAAGGTGCTTTTGCTTTTTTAATGGGTCTTATTAGTGGTTATCCTGTTGGAGCTAAAATTGTTTCTAATTTTGTGGAAAATAAAATTTGTACAAAAGAAGAAGCTGAAAGAATGCTTAGTTTTACCAATAACTCTGGTCCTTTATTTATTGTTGGAACTGTTGGTATTAGTTTATTTGGTAGTACAACCATAGGTTTATTACTTTTTGTTACTCATGTTCTTGCTTGTATAAGTGTTGGTATAACTTTAAAATTTATGTCTAAAAAAAATTTAAACAACAGTTATAAATCTAAGTTAAGTGAAATTGAACATGTTACTTTCTCATCTTTAGGAGAAGTTTTAAGTAAAAGTATTACAAATTCTATTGCTACTATTTTAATGATAGGTGGTTTTATAGTTGTTTTCTCTGTTATTATTTCTATATTAAATCAAAGCTATATTTTAGATGGATTTACAAAAATTATTTCTCCTTTTACTTATTTATTTGGTATTCCAAAAGAATTAACTAAAAGTTTTTTATCTGGAATTATAGAGTTAACAAATGGTGTAAATTTAGTTGCAAATATTCCTTTAAAATCAATTTCTATTAATATTATTGTATGTTCATTTTTATTGGGTTTTGGAGGTATATCTATTTTATTACAAGTTTATAGTATTATTAGCAAAAATAAATTATCTATAAAGCCATATGTATTTGGCAAAATATTGCAAGGTATTTTTGCTGCTTTTTATACTTTTGTTGCTCTTGAATTTATACCTTTTTTACAATTTAATTTGTAAAATTAAAAAGCCCTGTTCATATTAAATGAAACAAAGGCTTTTTTAATTTTAATGTATTTTGTGAGGTATTATTATTTTGTACATTTTTTTATTTTTTATACATATTTAAAAAAGAATATTTTGATATTTCAAGAATAAAATATATAAAACTTATTGAAGGGAATGTAAATATTATGGATAAAAATGATACTAATTTTAATTTTCCACCTTATATGAATTATGACATTGGTTGTGATCCAATTATGGGAGATCCAAATATGTTTAATCCTATAGCTCAATATGAGCAAGCCTATATGTATTATCGCTATTTAACACAGCAACTAGAATATAAAATCAAATGTAAAGAATATGAAAAAATATGTAGTAATTCTAGAAATGAAAGAAGAGTAGAATAAAAAAATAGAAACATAAAATGTTTCTATTTTTTGGTAGCGAAGGTGAGATTCGAACTCACGACCTGCCGGGTATGAACCGATTGCTCTAGCCAACTGAGCTACCTCGCCATATTTAATTTCTCAACGTGATTTATATTATATTATCTGTTTTGAATTTTGTCAATACACATGAAAGAAAAAGCTAAAGAAAATTTAACTTTTTCTTTTATTTAGCATTATAATTATTATCTTTCTATATCCTTGTCTATGCTTTCTTTTTTCATTTCAGATGCTTTTGATATTGCTCTAGGGTCAACTACTACGGTTTCTACTATTTTAGTATTTCCTTTTCCACCTTTTTTACCACTGTTAGAATTTTTACTTGTTGCTTTTTCTTCAAGTGTTTTTATTCTTTCTAAAGATTTTTTTAATTCTGCTAATTCAGGATTATTACTTGTTTCTATATTTTCTTGTTCTGGAATATCTACTCCTAAAGTTACATTCCAAAAATAACTTATTTTTTCTTTTAAATTCATATTAATTTCTTAAAATCTAAATTTTAAGAATATTCACCTCCATTTTTAATGGTTAGATTTTCATAGCACATATATATTGTACCATATTTTGCTATAAAAATCAAGGTTTTATATTTAAAGTAGTTGAAAATCAGCTAATTCATATAGTCTCTTAATTTTTTACTTCTGCTTGGATGTCTTAATTTTCTTAAAGCCTTTGCTTCAATTTGTCTAATACGCTCACGAGTCACCATAAATTCTCTACCTACTTCTTCTAGAGTTCTTGCTTTTCCATCTTCTAATCCAAATCTTAATTTTAGTACTTTGGCTTCTCTTGGTGTTAAAGTATCCATTACTTCATCTAATTGTTCTTTTAATAATGTATATGCTGCTGAATCTTGTGGCTCTGGACTGTCTTCATCCTGTATAAAGTCTTCTAAATGACTATCATCTTCTTCTCCTATAGGAGTTTCTAGTGATACTGGGTCTTGTGCTATTTTTTGAATTTCCACTACCTTTTCAACAGGAATTTCCATTTCTGCTGCAATTTCTTCTGGTGTTGGCTCACGTCCATTTTGTTGTAATAAATGTCTTGATGTTCTTATTAATTTATTAATAGTTTCTACCATATGAACTGGTATACGTATTGTTCTTGCTTGATCTGCTATAGCTCTTGTAATTGCTTGTCTAATCCACCAAGTTGCATAAGTACTAAATTTGTATCCTTTCGTGTAGTCAAACTTTTCTACAGCTTTTATTAAACCCATATTGCCTTCTTGAATTAAATCTAAAAACAACATTCCTCTTCCAGAATATTTTTTAGCAATACTAACTACTAATCTTAAATTAGATTCTGTTAATTTTTGTTTAGCTTCTTCACTTCCTTGTAAAATTTTTTGTGCTAGGTCTAACTCCTGTTCGTAATTTAATAGAGGTATTTTTCCAATTTCTCTTAAATACATTCTTACAGGGTCATCTATACTAATGCCTTCTATATTAGATAAGTCAATTTCATCTAATTTAATATTTTCTACATCTTGTAAGTCTTCTATGTTTGGTTCTATATCTATGTCATCATCTTTTAAAAGATTTACACCTAAGTCTTCAAAAGCATCAAATACTTTATCTATTTGTTCTGGTTCTGTATCTTCTAATTCATTAGCTAATTCTCCATAAGTAATTTTTCCATTTTGTTTTGCTTTTTTTATAATATTTTCTACTTTTTCTTTACTATTTTCATCTATTAATTTTACATTTTTATTTTCTTCTTCATTGTTTTTTTGCTCATTAAAAACTTTATTTTCTACTTTTGTTTCAATTTCTGCTTTATTTAGTGTATTGTCTTTATCTATTTTTTCTTCTTCTAGTGGCTTATCTGTTTCTATTTTTTTCATTTTAAACCTCCTATTTAATTTTTGCTAATTTTAATATTATGCTATTTAATTCATTTTCTAATTCCTGTATTTCATCTTTATTTAAATTAGAAGTATCTTCTAATTGTTTTAATATTTTATTTCTTTTATCTATTAATTTCTCTTTTTCATATATACTAATTAAGTCTTCTATTGCTTTTTCTATATCTACAATTTCAAAATCATATGTCATAATTTCTGTAATATGACTAATAATTTTTTCATCTTCAAACCAGTCTAGAATTTGATTAGTACTAATATTTCCTTTTTCTAGTTGTTCATACATTTTTTTTAAAATTTGTTTATTTTGTTCATTTTGAAAATCATCTAAAGTAATTACATCTTTTAGTTTTTTATAAGATTTTTCATATTCATTAATAAGTAAATATATTACTAAATTTTCTCTTTTTAATATAGCATTAGAAATTTGGTTTTTAGGGTTATCTTTAGACTGTATTGTACTTACTTTTTTTTCTAATTTTTTACTTCCTTTATTATTACTATACATAATTTTATTTACTTCAGAATATATTGCCTCTTTTGAGATTTTATATTCTCTGGAAAGCTTGCTAATATATATTTCTCGTTCCATTTGATTTGTTACTTTTGATAATATTTTTGCAATTTCATTTAAAAATTTTATTTTATCATTTACATTTTCTATATCTAATTCCTTTTTTAAAACTCTTACTTTAAATTCTACTAAAGAAATTGCATTATCTACACATTTTTGAAATCTTTCTGGACCATATTTTAATACATATTCGTCGGGGTCTTTTGCTCCTTCAATTTGTAAAACACGTATATCACAGCCTAAGTTTTGTAAAATTTCCATACCTCTTAATATTGCTGTTTGTCCTGCTCCGTCTGAATCATAGCCTAAAATTACTTGTTCACTATATCTCCTTAATAATCTTCCCTGTGCTTCTGTCATAGCAGTGCCTAAAGATGCTACTACATTTGTAATTCCTCTTTGATAAAGTGATATTGCATCCATATATCCTTCAACTATAACTATTTTTTTAGTATCATATTTTTTTGCTACATTAAGCCCAAACAAGTTTCTTCCTTTATTATATACTATATTCTCAGGTGAATTTATATATTTAGGTTTACTATCATCTAAAACTCTACCACCAAATGCTATAACTCTCTCTCTAATATCCAATATAGGGAACATTATTCTTTTACGAAAACTATCCATATACCCACTATCTTTAGTTTTTTTAATTAAACTAGAGGCTAACATTTCTTCTATTGTAAAACCTTTTTGTTTTAATAACATATATAATTCATTAAAATTTCCGGAATATCCAATTAAAAAAGCTTTTAGAGTTTTATTATCTAGTTTTCTTTTTTTAATATATTCTTGAGCAATTTTTGATTTATCTTTATATAAATTTTGATGATAAAATTCTGCAGCAATTTTATTTATTTCATATACTTTTTGTTTTAGTTTTGCTGTTTTGTCATCTTCATAATTATTTAAAGTAGGAAGCTCTATATTTACTCTATTAGCTAGTATTTCTAAGGTATCTTTAAAATCTAGTCCTTCTATTTTTGATATAAAATGAATTACATTTCCTCCTGCCCCGCAACCAAAACAGTGAAAAATCTGTTTATCTGGCGAAACAGCAAAAGAAGGGGATTTTTCTTTGTGAAATGGACATAATCCAAAAAAATTTCTCCCACTTCTTTTCAAGGTAACATATTTAGATATTACATCAACAATGTCATTGCTTGATTTAATTTCTTCAATTAATTCATCACTATATCTTACCAATTTATACTTACCTTTCTAAATACTATTTATATTATTCGACATAAAGTTGATAAATCCTTCTACATAATGTGACAGCTTTTAAACTACAAAACAAAAAGACGAATTTAAATCGCCTTTTTGCTTTTGTTTTATGTATATAATTTATAGATTATTGTTATTATCATCAAAAGGTATAAATTTATTTACAGCACTAATAGTAAAGTCAATATCTTCATTTGCTGTTTTACACTCATTAAATGATATATTTATTTTATTATTAATTAATTCTTCAACCTCATCTTGTGTTGCGTGCTCAGCTAAGACAAGTTCACTAATTAAAATTTGTTTTGCATTAGAAAGCATTTTCTTTTCACTTGTAGATAATCCTTTTTCTTTTTGTTTAAAGCTTAAATTTCTTACTACGTCAGCTACCTCATATATATTGCCACTTTTCATTTTTTCCATATTGTCTCTATATCTTTTGTTCCAATTTTGAGACATTTCTGTTTCATCTTCTCCTAAAATGGAAATGACTTTTTCTGCTTCTTCTTTTCCTATTACGTTTCTAACACCTATTTGTTCTGCTTTAGTTGTTGGAACCATTACTTTTACTTCTCCTGGCATTTTTATTATATAATAAGCCTGGTTTTCCCCTAAAATGTTTTTTTCTTCTATAGCATCTATTGTACCTGCGCCATGCATTGGATATACAATTTTATCGCCTATATTAAACATTTAAAATCTCCTTTCTATGCATTTTTTATTTTATAACTAGTTAAGAAAGGTTTTTAGTCTCCTCTTCAACTGCACTTCTATTATACTACAAAAAATGGTAAAAGTCAAAACTTTTACCATTTATTTTTCTATTTTTTTATGTATATTTATTTACCTGTTGAGCCAAATCCCCCTACTCGGCTACCTACTGCTGAGTCATTGTCTGCTATTAAAAATTTTTGAAAAATAGCTTGCCCTATACAATCTCCTTTTTTTATTTCTACAGCTTCTTCTTTTATATTTAAAAAAGAAAACATAAAGTGTCCGTCATTTTCAGGATTTCCATAATAGTCACTATCTATAATTCCTATGCTATTTGCCATTACTAAACCTTTTTTCTTTGGATTAGAGCTTCTGTTACAAAGCATTAAATATTCATCTTTTGGCATATAAGCTTTTAAACCTGTTTTTACTAAAGTTGGTGCTTGTCCTAATTTAAAAGGAGGAATCGTACAATCTTCGGCAGCTTCTATATCATATCCTGCAGAATATTTTGTTTTACGAATTGGCATGTTAATACCTTTATTTTCAAATCCATTTGCTACTTCAAAGCCTCTTATTTTTTCCATTTTTTATTTCATCCTTTCTTTTTTTAATTAAAATGTACAATTTATAGTACTAACCAAAATGATTATTTTTATATTGTTATTATATACTATTATTTTGTAAATGTCATTAATTGTTTTTAATTTTCATAACCTTTTTCTACAAGAGAATCATCTATTTCATTTATTCTTTTTATTATTGATAAAAGCATTTTTGATAAAATAATTTTTATATTTTTAATATTAAAACTTATATTTTTTGCTTCACAAGCTTCTTTTACTTCTCTATATTCCTTTTTTATAACAGGTATCATTGATAATGAAATACTAACTAATACTTCTATTTCATCTGTATTTATCTTAAATATTTCTAAAGGTTTGCATATATTCTTTATTGTTTTTGCTAATTTTGCAACAGTAATAGTCTTAGAGTAAATATAAGTAATATTACATACTAATAATAATTTTACCGCCATCCATATAGCATTTATATAATTGTCTAATATACAATTAAATATAAATGTAAATAATATAAATGGCATAAAGTCAAGTAAATTTTTCATAGTTCTTTTTAGATTTAATTTTATTCTTATCATTAATGTTAGATTTATAATTGCTATTGCTAGTATCCAAATATTGTTTGGTATAAAAAATATTAAGGTAGCATATATTACAAATATTAAAAATATAATTGTATTTTTCATTTAATAGCTCCTTTTAGCTTGCTTATTAATTCTTCTATTGTATAATCTGCTAATTTTAAATCTATTCCAATATTTTTTAGCTCTGATAATACTTCTAATAAGGTAGGCAATTTTATTTCATATTTTTTTAATATTTCTGCACTTTTTACTAATTCTTTTTTTTCTATTTCTGCTACAATTTTTCCATCGTCTAATATTAAAGTTCTATCTGCTATTAAAACTTCTTCTGCTAAATTTGTAATACAAATAATAGTATATCCTTTTTGTTTTAAATTTTTAATGATTTTATATATTTTTTCTTTTCCGGAGCTGTCTATCATTGTTGTTGGTTCGTCCAAAACAATATAATTTGGATTTTTAGCTAGTATTTCTGCTATCATTATACGTTGTTTTTGCCCAAGAGATAAATTATATAATTCTTTGTTTTTTAATTCTATCATATCTACTTGTTCTAATGCTTTATTTATTCTTTCTTCTTTTTCTTGTTTTGATAAATTTTTTAATGAAAAGCTTAGCTCATCTTCAATAGAATTAAATATTATTTGATTTTCTGGATTTTGAAATACTATTCCTACTTTATTTCTAATTTGTTTTTTATCTTTCTTTATATTTAAATCATCTATTAAAATATTACCTTCTTTTAAATTTAGAATTCCTGCTATTAGTTTACCTATAGTAGATTTTCCAGATCCGTTTTTGCCAACTATAGCTACAATTTCTCCTTCTTTTATTTCAAAATTTATATTATTTAATATAATATTACTATCTCTATATTTAAAAGAAACATTTTGTATTTTAATCATTTGAGCTCCTTACATATTTATCAAATGGATTTCTTAGTATTTTTTCTAAAAATAAAATTACTATTACATGTATTGGTATCATAATTAATTGTTTCACTATTCTAGTTACAAGTAAAGCCCAAAAAGCTTTTCCTGTAGTTATGCTTGTCCATAGGGTATTCAACCCCATATTTACAATTATGGCTACTAATGTAGTTGAGATTATAAGTCTTAAAATCAGTTGTTTATCACTGTAACTGTCAGGTTCTTTTTTATATAGTATAAAAGAATAAATTATTGCAGCTACAGCTGTGCTTATTGTATAACCTATAAAAAATGGGCCTGTTGGAAATAAAGTTGCTCCTATAATATCTCCTAATACATTTAATAAAATAGTCCATTTAGGGCCCAACCAAATTGCACATAACATAGTTGGTACAAAAGCAAAGCTTATTTTTGTAATTGGTGTTTTTATAGATAAAAATCTTGATAAAATAACAAGCATTGCTAATAATATTGCTGTTAATATAATTTTTTTATTTGTACGCATAAAATCTCTCCTTTTATATAAAATATTAATAAAATATACCTATCAAGTCATAATTTTCTACATTTATTATTTTACAATTTGCCCAATCTCCTAATTTAAGTTTTTGTGTATTTTTTACATATATTATTCCATCAATTTCTGGTGTATCCATATAGCTTCTAGTTATATAAAATTTTTTATTTTTAGTTATTCCGTCTATTCTTACTTTTTGTATTGTGCCAATTTTTCTTTGTAAATTTTCTTTTGAGATTTCTTGTTGTAACTTCATTATTTTATTGTATCTACTTTTCTTTGTAGAGCTATGAACTTGATTATTTAATTTTTCTGCTGCTGTTCCTTCTTCTTTAGAGTACATAAAAGCACCCAATTTGTCAAATTTTGCCTCTTTTAAAAATTCATATAATTGTTCAAAATCTTCTTTTGTTTCTCCTGGAAAACCTACCATTACAGTTGTTCTTAATATAATATCTGGAATTTCTTTTCTTAATTTTTGTATTAGATTTCTTATACTTTCGCCATTGCTTTTTCTATTCATTCTTTTTAATACACTATCTGATATATGTTGTATTGGAATATCAAAATAATGACATATTTTTGTGTTTTCTTTTACAACTTTAATTAAATCTTCTGTAATAGTTTCTGGGTATGAATACAATATACGAATCCATTTTATTTTATCTATTTTACAAATTTCTTGCAAAAGCTGTGCAAGCTTTGGCTGACTGTATATATCCTGTCCATATTTTGTAGTATCTTGTGCGGTTAATATTATTTCTTCATATCCATCATTAGCTATTTTTTCAGCCTCTTTTATAATGCTTTCTATTGTTCTACTTTTTTGAACCCCACGTATTTTTGGTATTGCACAATAAGTGCAACAATTACTACAACCATCGGCAATTTTTATATATGCATAGTTTGAACCAGTTGTTATTATACGGTTTGTATATTCCTCAAAATTTATACTTTCATTTTTATTTGTATTTACTAAATTTTCTATTTTTTCCCATAATGTATTATATTCTTTATATTTTATATATAAATCTACTTCTGGTATTGCTTTTTCTAGTTCTTCTTTATATCTTTCAACTAAGCATCCTATTACTATTAAATATTTACAATTCTTATTTTTATACTGTGCCATTTCTAAAATAGTATTTATAGCTTCTTCTTTCGCAGAATTAATAAATCCACATGTATTTATTAATATAATTTCTGCATCTTCTGCGTTATTTACTATTTTATAATTATGTTCTTTAAATAAGGCTATTACTTTTTCTGTATCTACCAAATTTTTGTTACATCCTAAAGATATAAAACCTACTTTCATATATTTCCTTTCTTATTTTATTTTTAAAACATTTTCTAATAACTTTAGTCCATCTATTAAATTATTATATGTTTTTTTGTTAACTATACTCGTATCACCATTTGCATAAGCTTTTGCCACAGCTTTCATATCTATTAATTGATATCTATTTTTAGCTTTTTCTCCATTGTCTAATACATATATAGGCGTATATTCTACTTTTGTTAATATTACTTTTTGTTGCTCTACACTTTTTCTAATTTCAATATTTAATATTAGCTCTATTTTTGAATTGTTATAATTTATTGTTGATATGTAGTTTCCTAAAGAATATGCAACTAGTACATTTTCTCCTTTTAAGTTTTGTTTTATTTCCATAGGTTGTATTACTGCAGGATGATTTCCTAATATTATGTTAGCTCCATTCTCTACTAAAAAATCTGCTATTTCTTTTTGGCTTTGACTAACCGTAGTTGTATACAAATCCCCCCAGTGCATTATAACTATAACAAATTCAGAATTTTCTGTTGCATATTTTAAGTCTGCTTCAGCTTTTTCTTTGCTAAAAATATTTACACTATTTAATTCTTCTTTTGATTTATAGTTAGAATTTTCTATTCCATACGTATATGATAAAAATGCAATTTTAGTATCCTTTATTTCTTTTATAACTACACTATTTTCATCTAATGTATCTCCTACTGTGTCAAATTTTAATTCTTGTAATTTTTCTTTAGTTTCTTTTAATCCTTCTATTCCATAGTCTAAACTATGGTTTGTGCTAATACTTACTAAATTTATTCCACTATTTTTTACAGCTTTTGCAAATTCTATTGGGCTATTACGATTTCCATAACCTGAATATGGCTTATTAGTAAAATTAGTTTCCATAGTACCCAAGGCTATGTCGCTACCTTCTATAAAGTTAGTAATATTGCTAAACATATGTGTAAAGTCATAACTTTGACCTTCTTTAGCATCATCTAGCATCTCATTTCCACATAGAATGTCTCCCACTGCTGAAATTTTAATTATACTGTCTCTTTTTATATTATTAGAATTAACAATATTTTCACTAGCTTCTATAAAAATGGCTTCTATTTCTTTATCTAATTCTTCTCTTTGTTTTGCTAAAATTAAATTATTTTGATATTTTTTATATAAAATTATTGCACTTGCTATACTTATAATTAAAATTAGAATTGCTAGTAACAATAAAAACGTTTTTAAGCTTATTAGTTCTGTCATCTTTTTTGAGCATCTTTTATTTCTACGATTTCTTGGCATTTCTATCACCTATTAATAATTTATCATATATTAAAAAATAAGTAAACAAAAAAATTAAAATAAAATTCCATCAAATTTTTAGTAAACTAAAATTTGATGGAACTATATTATCCAAAAATTCCTTTCTTCTTTACAGGTGGTTGTTCATTCATAGTTTTAGCAAGCTTTGTTAAAAGTTCTCTTTGTTCTTGAGATAATTTTTTTGGCACTTGTACTTGTACAGTAAATATAAAGTTTCCTTGAGAATTACTATTTAAGTTTTTAAAGCCTTTATTTTTTATTATAAATTTTGTACTTGTTTGTGTAGCTTCTGGTATTTTATAAGTTTCTTCTGTTCCGTCTACCATAGGTATTTTAAGTTCTGCTCCTAACGTAGCTTGCGTAAAGGTAATTGGTATATCACAAAATACGTCATTTCCTTTTCTACTATAAATGCTATGTCTTTTAACATGTATTAAAATATATAAATCTCCCTTGCTTCCTCCATTTTGTCCTGGCTCTCCTTCTCCTTTTAATACTATAGTTTGATTATCATCTACTCCTGCGGGAATTTTTACACTTAATCTTACTTGTTTGCGAATAGTTCCTTTTCCTTTACAATTTTCACAAGGGTTTGTTATTACTTTTCCTGTTCCATGACAATTTGTACATGTTCTTGTTGTTTGCATTTGTCCTAAAATTGTAGTTTGAACCTGTTTAATTTGTCCGCTTCCATGGCATACACTACAAGTTTCTGGGTGAGTACCTGGTTTTGTGCCCTCTCCATGGCAAATGTCACATGTTTCTTTACGATTAATAGTAACATATCTTTCTGTTCCTAAGAATGATTCTTCAAAACTTATTTCTAAGTCATATCTTAAATCAGTTCCTTTTTTAGGTCCATTTTGCCTTGTTCTAGAATTTCCTCCAAATCCTCCTCCAAAAAATGTTGAAAAAATATCTCCTAAATCTCCAAAATCACTAAAACCATCAAATCCTGTAGAATACGTATAGGTTCCATTTCCAAAAGGTCCTCCTGCTCCACCAAATCCTTGTGGTCCATCTGCTCCAAATTGGTCATACATTCTTCTTTTTTGAGGATCTGAAAGAGTTTCATAAGCTTCATTTACCTCTTTAAATTTAGCTTCTGCTTCTGCTTTATTATTTGGGTTTGCATCTGGATGATATTTTTTTGCCAATCTTCTATATGCTTTTTTTAGCTCTTCATCAGTTGCATTTTTATTTACTTCAAGTACTTCATAATAATCTCTTTTACTTGCCATTTTTATTCCCTTCTTAATAGTAAATGTATGGTTCATTTAATTTTAAAATGAACCATATATTTTTTATAATATATATTTTATTCTTTATTTTCATCTTGATTATTATTTTGTGCATTTTCTTCTGTTGTTTGCTCTGGGTTAGGTTGTTGGGCTGCTGTTTGTTTATATAATTGTTCTGTTATAGAATAAAATACTGTAGTTAATTTTTCTGTTGCTGATTTTATAGCTTCAACGTCTGAGCCTTCTAATGCTTTCTTTACATTATCTATTTCAGTTTCTGCTTTTGCTTTTTCTTCACCACTTATTTTGTCTCCAAGTTCATCTATAGTTTTTTGGCAATTATATACTAAGCTTTCAGCATTATTTCTAACTTCAATTTCTTCTTTTCTTTTTTTATCTTCCGCTGCATGAGCTTCAGCATCTTTTACTGCTTTTTCTATATCTTCATCAGAAAGATTTGTACTTGCTGTAATTGCTACTTGTTGACTATTTCCTGTTGCCATATCTTTAGCTGATACGTGTACAATTCCGTTTGCATCAATATCAAATGTTACTTCTATTTGTGGCACTCCACGTGGTGCTGCTGGAATTCCTGTTAATTGAAATCTTCCTAATGTTTTATTGTCTGCAGCCATTTCACGTTCACCTTGTAATACATGAATTTCAACACTTGTTTGACCATCTGCTGCTGTTGAGAATATTTGTGATTTTTTAGTTGGAATAGTTGTATTTCTTTCAATTAATTTTGTAAATACTCCTCCTAATGTTTCAATTCCAAGAGATAATGGTGTTACATCTAATAATACTAAATCTTTTACGTCTCCAGAAAGTACTCCCCCTTGAATAGCTGCACCTATAGCAACACATTCATCTGGATTAATTCCTTTATCTGGTTCTTTACCTGTTAATTTTTTTACTGCTTCTTGAACAGCTGGCACTCTAGTAGAACCACCTACTAACAATACTTTGTGTAAATCTGCTGCTGTTACACCAGCATCTTTCATGGCTTTTTCTACAGGTATTTTTGTAGCTTCTATTAAATCTCCAATTAATTCTTCAAATTTTGCTCTTGTTAAAGTAATATCCATATGTTTTGGTCCTGTCGCATCTGCAGTAATAAATGGTAAATTAATTTGTGTTTGTTGTACACCAGAAAGCTCTATTTTTGCTTTTTCTGCTGCTTCTTTTAAACGTTGCATTGCCATTTTGTCTGTTTTTAGGTCAATACCTGATGTTTTTTTAAATTCAGACATTAAATAATCTATAATTCTATTATCAAAATCATCTCCACCTAATTTAGTATTTCCATTTGTAGCTAATACTTCAAATACTCCGTCACCAATATCTAATATTGAAACATCAAATGTTCCTCCACCTAAGTCATATATCATTATTTTTTGATCTTGATCTTCTTTGTCCATACCAAATGCAAGAGCTGCTGCTGTTGGCTCGTTTATAATTCTTAATACTTCTAATCCTGCTATTTTACCTGCATCTTTTGTTGCTTGTCTTTGACTATCACTAAAATAAGCTGGTACTGTAATAACAGCTTGTGTAACACTTTGTCCTAAATAATTTTCAGCATCTGTTTTTAATTTTTGTAAAATCATTGCAGATATTTCTTGTGGAGAAAATTCATCTCCTTCAATTTTTACTTTTCTATTTGTACCCATATCTCTTTTTATTGAGATTACTGTATTATCTGGATTAGTAACTGCTTGACGTTTAGCTATTTGTCCTACTAATCTTTCTCCGTTTTTTGAAAATGCAACAACAGATGGAGTTGTTCTATTTCCTTCTGCATTAGGAATTACAACTGGTTCTCCTCCTTCCATTACTGCTACACATGAATTTGTTGTTCCTAAATCAATTCCTATAATTTTTCCCATAATTTTAACTTCCTTTCTATAATTAAAAATTTTTATAAATTTAAAATAATATCATATTTAATTTGCTACAACTACCATAGAATGTCTTATAACTTTATCTCCTATTTTGTAGCCTTTTCTATATTCTTCTTTTATTTCTTTTTCACCTAAATTTTCGTCTGTTACAGCACTTACTGCTTCGTGAAGTTCAGGGTCAAAAGTTTTTCCTACAGATTCAATTTCTGTTACTCCTTTAGAAGCTAATACATCTTTAAATTGTTTTAATACTAATTCAACACCTTGTTTATAGCTTTCATTTTCTGTTTCACTTTCTACTGCTTTTTCTAAGTTGTCTACTACAGGTAAAAAGCATAATACTATGTCTCCTATAATAGAGCTATATAAACTTATTTTTTCTTTTTCATTTCTTTTTTTATAATTGTCAAATTCAGCAGCTATTCTTTTTAGTCTGTCTTCTGTTTCATCTAGTTTAATTTTTAATGTTTCGTTTTCTTTTTTTACTTCCATTATTTCATCACATTGACTAGTATCTGTTTTTTGCTCTTGTATTTCTTCTTTTTTGTTTTTTTCTATAGAATGTTTACCTTCTGCCATTTTTATCCTTCCTTTCCATTTTTAATTTTATTTTCCATTTATTTTTTTACTTATATATTTCATAACAGAAATAACTTTTGAGTAATCCATTCTTTTTGGTCCTATAATTCCAATAGTTCCTAAATCTTTATCTTGATAACGGTGTTTAAATGTAATAATGCTAAAATCTTTTAGTTGTTTATTATCTTTTTCATCTCCAATATATACATTTATATCTTGAGCAAATCCAGTATTTAATAAGTCTAACATTACTTGTTTTGTATCTATTAAATTAACAAAACTTTTTGCTACTTCTAAGCTTTTAAACTCTGGTAGTTCAAACGCTTTATTTGCACCTTCTAAATATACTTTAGATTCTTCATTTATTACTTTTTCTAATTGCTCCATTATTGGTTTTATTACTTTTAAACTATAATTCATCTCTGAAAATATGTATTCTTCTAATGGTTTGTCTATTGCTTGTATAGGTTTTCCTTTTAGTTTATTATTAAATATAAAATTTAATGTATTTACTTGCTCTTCTGTAATATCTTCATCAAATTTAATAATAGTTTCTTTAATAATTTCTGTATCTGTTAATATTACTGCCATTAACATTCTACTTCCTAATAATACAAACTTTACTTCCTCAATATTTTGAAATTCTGTTCTAGGCCCAATAGCAACAGATGTATAATGTGTTACTTCAGATAAAGTATTTGTAGCAATTTTAGTTAGTTCTTCTATTTCGTTTACTCTGGTTTCTAATTTAGATTGGATATATTTTATCTCTTCTAAGCTTATATTGTCTTCTTTTAATAATTCATCTACATATAACCTATATCCTTTAGCAGATGGCATTCTTCCACTAGAAGTATGAGGTTTGTCTAAATATCCATCTTTTTCTAATTCTACCATTTCATTTCTAATTGTAGCACTACTACATTCCAAATTATATTTTTGAGCTAATGTTCCAGAGCTTACAGGTTCAGCTGTGTTAATATATTCATCTATTATTGCTTGTAATATCTTTTTTTTTCTATTATCTAACACATTTTCACCTTCTTATTTTATTTACCTATTAGCAATTATTAAGTTTGATTGCTAAACTTTATATATATTATATCCATTTTTAGCAGTTGTCAATATCTATTGCTAAAAATTTATGTGAAATTTATGTGAAAATATTTTTTGATAATTTAAGTTATTATATTAAATTTATTTTTGTATAATATTTAATTATATGTTAAACAAATTTTTATAAAAGTATTGTCAAAACTCGTTTTGCGTGTTATAATAAACAATGTTAATTTATGAACGTTACTTAAAAGGGAGGTGCAAGACATGCCAAATATCAAGTCAGCAATTAAACGTGTTAGCGTTATTGAAAATAAAACTCTTAGAAATAATATGGTTAAATCAGCATATAAAACAGCTGTTAAGAAATTTGAAAAGGCTGTAGAAGCTGAAAATAAAGAAGAAGCAACTAAATTGTTTTCTTTAGCTACTAAAAAATTAGATCAAGCTTGTACTAAAGGTGTTATTGTAAAAAATACAGCTGCTAGAAAGAAATCTAATATGGCTAAAAAATTAAATGCAATGAATGCTTAGGTTAAAAAAATTGTGCACAGTTTTTTTAATATGAACACTTTAAAAAGTGTTCTTTTTTTATGTTTTTTACATATATTTATTTTAAATTAATTTTTGGTAATTATTACCTTTGTTTTTTATATTATTTTATGTTACCATTATATTTAGATAGATTGTGAGGTAATTATATGAATCAGTTATTAATAGAGTTTAAAGAAATGAATTCTTCTATTTTAAAATTAATGAAATCTGGGTTAAAGTTTTCTTTTGTATTTAATATTTTTTCTACTTTAATTTTATTAACTTATGATTTTGGTTTTGCTTACCCTATTTTATATAATACTGGTATTTCTTTGTTTAAAACTAGTTTATTTTTTATGGTGGGTTTTATTATTTGTGGCTTTGCTTTTAATAAAATTTATAAAGAATTAAGTAGCTAAAAAAATATGGAGAGCTTTACTCCATATTTTTTATTTATTTAATTCTTCTAGGAACATTTTATTAAGCATTTGTGGATTTGCTTTTCCTTTTGTTTCTTTCATTGCTTGGCCTACTAAAAATCCTAATGCTCTGTCTTTTCCGGCTTTAAAGTCTATAATAGATTGAGGATTATTTTCTAAAATTCTCATTACTACTTCTTTAATAGCTCCTTCATCTGAAATTTGAATCCAACCTTTTTCTTTTATAATTTCTTCTGGATCTTTTGGATTTTCAAATAATTCTTCTAATACTTTTTTTCCAATGGCAGTACTTATTGTTCCATTATCAATTAGCTTAATCATTTTTGCTAACTGTTGTGCTGTAAAAGGTATTTGATCAGCTTCTAGCTCTTTTTCATTTAATATTCTTGAAATATCTGATAGTAGCCAATTTGCTACTGCTTTTGCATTTTGGCATATTTTTAAAGATTGTTCAAACATATCTGACATATATTTTGAAGAAGTTAACATTTTAGCATCTTTTTCAGATAATTTATATTCTTCTAAGTATCTTTTCTTTCTACTTTCTGGTAATTCTGGTAAGTTATTTTTTATATTTTCAATATATTCGTCTGATAAACGTATAGCAACTAAGTCTGGCTCTGGAAAATACCTATAGTCCTGTGCATCTTCTTTATCTCTCATAGAAAATGTTTTTCCTGATACATCGTCCCATCTTAATGTTTCTTGATAAATTTTTCCTCCATTTTCTATTACTTCTATTTGCCTTTTTGCTTCATATTCAATAGCCCTTACTATAGATTTAAAAGAGTTCATGTTTTTCATTTCTGTACGCGTTCCAAATTCTTTTGTATCTTTTTTCTTAACAGAAACGTTAACATCTGCTCTAAAAGAGCCTTCTTGCATTTTACAGTCTGAAACTTCAATATACTCTAATATTGATTTTATTTTTCTTAAATAATTTTCTGCTTCTTTGCTTGAACGCATATCTGGTTCTGATACGATTTCAATAAGTGGTACTCCTGCTCTATTTAAATCAACTAAACTTCCTGTGCTAAATTCATTATGATTTAATTTACCAGCATCTTCTTCAATATGTATTCTTGTTATTCCTATTGTTTTATTTTTACTATTTTCTTCTATTTCTACATATCCGTGTTCACATAGTGGTTTATCAAATTGTGATATTTGATAAGATTTAGGAAGGTCTGGATAAAAATAGTTTTTTCTATCATTTTTACTATTTCTTGATATTTCACAGTTTGTTGCTAATCCTGCTTTTACAGCATATTCAACAACCTTTTCATTTAAAACTGGTAGTGTTCCTGGCATTGCCATACAAATTGGGCATATATGAGTGTTTGGTTCTGCTCCAAATTGTGTAGAACATGAACAAAATATTTTTGTTTTGGTAGAAAGTTCTGCGTGTACCTCTAAGCCAATTACTACTTCATAATCTTCTATTGACATTATTCTTTCCCTCCTACAACTGGTTTATATTTATTTCTAAAATTTGCAACTTGTTCATAAGTATATGCTGCATTTAAAATAGTTTCTTCTGCAAAACGATTTCCAATTAGTTGCATTCCTATTGGCATATTTTTACTATCTACTCCACAAGGAATAGAAATAGCTGGAAGTCCAGCAATATTTACAGAAACAGTACAAATATCTGATAAATACATTTCTAATGGATTGTTAGATTTTGTGCCAATTTCAAATGCTACTGTTGGAGATGTAGGAGTTAATAATATATCATATTTTTTAAATACTTTTTCAAATTCTTGTTTTATGAGTGTTCGTACTTGTTGTGCTTTTTTATAATATGCGTCATAATATCCAGAAGATAATACATAAGTTCCTAAAATAATTCTTCTTTTTACTTCACTTCCAAATCCTTCACTTCTTGAGTTTTTAAATAGCTCTTTTAAATTTGTAAAATTTTGTGTACGGTATCCATAACGAATACCATCAAATCTTCCTAAATTAGAACTTGCTTCTGCACAAGCAATAATGTAATATGTAGCTAAAACGTACTCTACTGTATTTAATGAAAATTCTTCTATAATAGCTCCTAATTCTTTATATTTCTGTATTGCCTGTTCTAATTTTTCCTTTACCTCTTTATTTATACCTTCTCCAAAATATTCTTTTGGCACTCCTATTTTTAGCCCTTTTACATTATTTTTTAGAGCCTTAGTATAGTCTTTCTTTTCTATGTTTGCAGATGTTGTATCCTTTTCATCATGTCCTGATATAACATTTAATAGTATTGCACTATCTGTTACATCTTTTGTTATTGGACCTATTTGGTCTAAAGATGAAGCAAAAGCAACTAATCCATAACGAGATACTAACCCATATGTTGGTTTTAATCCTACTACACCACAAAAGCTTGCTGGCTGTCTTATTGACCCCCCTGTGTCTGAGCCTAATGCCCAAGGAACTAAGTTTGCAGCTACTGCTGCTGCAGAACCGCCTGATGAACCTCCAGGAACAGTATTTAAGTTCCAAGGATTTTTTGTTATATGAAAGTATGAATATTCTGTAGAAGCTCCCATTGCAAATTCATCCATATTTAATTTTCCTAAATTAATCATATTTTCTTTATTTATTTTTTGCATAACTGTTGCATCATATGGTGATATAAAGTTTTCTAACATTTTAGATGCACATGTTGTTTTTACACCGTTTGTGCAAATATTATCTTTTATACCTATTGGTATTCCTGCTAGGCTATTGGTTATTTCTCCATTTTCTATTTTTTTATCTATTTCTTCAGCTTTTTTAATTGCTTCTTCTGTTAGAGGTGTAATAAAAGCTTGTACATATTTTTCGTTTTTATTTATTTTATCTACATATGCTTTTGTAATTTGAGTAGATGTTAATTCTTTGTTTTTTAGTTTTTCTTGAAGTTCTTGTACAGTTAATTCTGTAATATTCATATATATCTTCCCTTCTTAAATTTGTTATTGAATTACTTTTGGAATTTTAAACATATTTCTTTCTTTTTCTGGAGCATTTTCTAATAATGCTTTTTGATTTTCAAAAGTTTTTACTTCATCTTTTCTAAAAACATTATAATTATCATTTGCTCCTATAGTTTCTGTTAGTCCTTCTACTGGAGCTTTACTTACTATGTTAGCAAAATTTAAAATATCTTGTAAATGTAATAAATATGTATCTATTTGGTCTTCTGTTAAGTTTAGACTAGCTAAGTTTGCAATATGTAATAATTCTTCTTTTGATACTTTCATTAAATATCATCTCCTTTATAAATATGTTTTAAATTATATATTCTTTTTAGTTAAAATTCAAGTGTTTTAAATTTAAGATAAATATTTTATAAAAAAAAGACGATTATTTATCGTCTTAGTATTTAATTAAGCAATAATGGTTGCTCCTATTATTCCTGCGTCATTACCTAATACAGATAATTTTAATTCTGGTATATTTTCTTTATTAAACATATATTTTTTACTATAATATTTTTCTACTAATATTTTGTATAGTACTTCTTCAAAATATACAAAGCTTCCTCCAAAACATATTGCTTGTGGCTCAAATATATCAATAATATTAGATAAACCAACAATTAAATTTTCTATATATTCATTTAATATATTTTTTACTTTATGTTCATCTTTTCTTTTATTTAATATATGTAATAATTCTTCACTTTGTATATTTTTAGGTAATTCCATAATTTCTATAAGTTTTTGTTTTAGTCTTTTTATGGAGCAATATGTTTCAAAGCAACCTTTTTTTCCACATTTGCAGTTAATACCATCTTTTTGAATAATCATATGACCTATTTCTATTCCCGGGTTTCTGTTAAAGCTTAATTCTTTTTTATTTACAAAAACGCTTCCCCCAATTCCTGTTCCTAAGCATATAAATATACTGTCTTTATATGGCTTTAGTATGCCATATTTATTTTCTGCTATAGCTGCACATTTAGCGTCATTTTTTATAGTAATTGGTATAAAATATTCTTTTTTTATTATATTTGTAATATCAAGTTCTTTTATTCCCAAGTTTACCATTGTTGTTATTTTACCATTTTTGGGTGTTCCTGGTGCTGCTATTCCTATTGCTTGTATTTTATATTTATTGGTTAATTCTTTTATATTATTTACTATATATTTTATTATAAAACTTTCTATGTTTAAATTTTTTACAAGGTTTAAATCTGTTTCTATTTTTTCTATAATTTTTCCTTGTCTATTTACTACTCCAATTCCAATATGGCTTCCACCTAAATCTATACCTATTTTCATATAATTCTCCTATAATTAAGTAATAAGCTCTGCTTTTGGCAGAGCATTGTTTTTAAATTTGTGATTCCATTGCTTCAATAAGCCAATCACCCATATATAATTGTATACATGGTACTAGTACTACTACTACTAAGAAAATTAATACTATTCCAACAAATAAGTAAGATATTTCTGGTAGTACTTTCATAATTTTATTTAAACTATTTTGTATGTCAACATCCATATAGTCTAATAATTTTTCCATCATTTCTGATAAGTCTGTTTGCATACCTATTTTTAACATTTCAATTTCCATAGATGAGCATAAACCTGATTTTTCAAATGGTTCTATCCAAGATTCACCTGTTAGTATATTGTTAATAGCTGTTTCTACTATAGATAACATTACATAATTTTTAGCAACTGATTTGCTAACTTCTAACGCTTCTTGTATTCTCATTCCATTTTGTAAATTTAAAAGCATTGCTCTCATTAGTCTTGAAAAATCAATTCCAAATATTAATCTACCAAAAATTGGTGCTTTATATTTAAATAAATGCCAATTATATTTTCCTCTAGGAGTGTTTATATATCCTACTATTATAGTTATTATTATAGCTATAATACCAACAGGAATATACCAGAATATAATAAGCCAATCTAAAAAGTCCATAAAAGCTAATGTTATTTCAGGTAGTGTTGCATTGCTTCCAACCTGCACAAATACATCTTCAATAGCTGGTAATACTAATATAGTACCTACTACTAATAATACTAAAATAGCTACAAATTGTATAATATTTGGAATTAAAATTCCTCTTATTTTTTTATTTCTGGTTGTGGTATCATCTAAATATTTAACAGCTTGTGATAGCGAAACTGTAAGTGAACCAGACAATTCTCCCACTTTAATCATATTTATATATATATAAGGAAATATATTAGAATAATATTCCATAGTAGTATACATATATTCTCCAGCTTCCACTCCTGCTAATATATCCTCTAATACTCCTTTAAAAGATAAGTTTTCTGTACTATTAATAATAGTACTTAAAGCATGTATATTATTAAAATTAGCCTTTTTTAATAAATAGAAGTTTTGTGTAAAAATTATAACATCTCTTATTGTAATTCTTTGACCTGCGGAAAGTAATAGGTTTATTTTTTCTTTTATGCTTGGTTTTGTTTTGGCTTCTCCTTGAAAAATACTTGCAGAGTTTGCTGTATTCATAATTTCATCAATATCTATAATATTTTTTTTGTTTGCTTTTGCTTTTTTTGATCTATAACTAACTTGTATTACTTCTATTGGAGTTAGCTGATTTGCTTTTAGCTTTCTTATTAAAGTAGTTTTGCTAGTTTCATCTACTTTATTTCGTATAATTTGCCCTCTAGGGGTAACTGCTTTATAAATATATTCTGGCACTGCTTTTTCTCCTTTTCACATATTATACTTAATTTTTACTTTCTCTTTTTATTTTTAATTGCATAATAGTTCTATTTAATACTTCTATGTTTTTTTCTTCAATTTGTGATTTAGCTTGGTCTAAAGTAATTTTATCTTCAACAAATAGTTGTGCTAAAGAATTTATTAAACCAATACTACCTTTATCTGCACTACTTTGAATAGCATCTTCAACTTCTGAAACACTAAATTTTTCTTTTCTTATCATACCTGCTACTATGTTGTCTACTACCATTACTTCTGGCACTAATACTAAAGAACCATCTTTACCTTTTAATAATCTTTGAGATATAACTAACTTTAATAAAGATGCTATTAAATATTTTACAGTTTGTTGATCTCTTATTTCATAGAAGTTAATCATTCTATCTATAGTTTCTGCACAAGATTTAGTATGTAGTGTTCCTATTACTAAATGTCCTGCTTCTGCTGTTTCTATAGCAGCTTCCATTGTTTCTTTATCACGAATTTCTCCTATGATTAATATATCACAATCTTCTCTTAAACAATTTTTTACACCATCACTATAATTTAGGCAATCTTTTCCTACTCCAACTTCCTTTTGAACTATGATTGATTTTTTGCAACTATGTTTATACTCTACAGGGCTTTCTAAAGTTAATATTTTTTTATTTTGATTTTCATTTATTGAATTTATTAAAGCATTTAATGTAGTAGTTTTTCCTGAATTAGTTTTTCCTGTTACTAATACTAAGCCTTGAGGTTGGTTCATCATTCTTCTAACTATATCAGGAACTCCTAAATCTTCATATTTTGGTAATTCCTTTTTTATTAACCTTAATACTAGTACAGGTATATCATCTGCAATAGAAATATTAACTCTTAATCTAGTTTCTTCAAATTCAAATGATGAGTCTAATTTTTTTTCTTTTTTTAAAACTTCATCTTTTTGCAAATTTCCTCTTACAAAATAATCATATATATCTAGCATATCTTCTTCTGTTAATTCTTCACATTCTTCTATATGAATTAAATCTCTTTTTATTCTTAAAACTGGTTTAATTCCTGCAATTAAATGTATGTCAGAAGCATCCATATCTATTGCTTTTCTTAAAATTTTTTCTATATCAATCATTTTTTCCTCCTTTGTAAGTTGTTTTAATAAATAATAAGTTTATTATTTATTTCTTCTAAAGTAGTAATTCCATCTAAAACTTTTTTTATTCCATCTACAACAAGTGGTTTGTAACTACCTTCTAATGCTTTTTTTCTTATTTCTATACTAGAAGCTCCATTAGAAATTAATTCTCTAATTTCATCATCTATATTTAAAATTTCAAATATACCTATTCTATCATAATATCCACTTTGATTGCAATATTTGCATCCTACTGCTTGATATGTTTTTTTATTTTCTACATCAAAATTAATATTATATTTTTGACCTATTTTATTTATAATTTGTTTTTCTTGATCTGTAAAATCTCTTTCTTTAGCACAGTTTTTACAAATTTTTCTTACTAATCTTTGTGATACTGATGTTGCTAAAATACTAGCTATATCATAGTCTGATATTCCCATTTTTCTAAGTCTTGTAATAACTTCTATACTATCAATAGTATGAATTGTTGACAATACATAATGTCCTGTTTGTCCAGATTGCATTGCTATTTCAGCTGTTTCTCTATCACGAATTTCTCCTACAAGTATAATGTCAGGGTCTTGTCTTAAAACAGTTCTTAATGAATCTGAAAAGCTTGTTTTTGCATCTATTTCAATTTGATTTAATCCATTAATTCTAATTTCTACCGGATCTTCAATAGTTGTAATATTGATTTGTGGTTTATTTAAGTAATCAATTATACTATATAATGTTGTCGTTTTTCCTTCTCCAGTAGGAGCTGCAACAACAGTAATACTATTTCTCTTATTAAAGCTCCTTTTTACTAGCTCTTCATCATTAGGAAAACCTAATTCAAAAATTTCACGAATGTTTTCATTCTTTTTTAATAGCCTTAATACAAATTTTTCTCCATATATATTTCTTTGTGAAGATACACGAATATTATAATTTGGATAAGTAATTATTCTACCATCTTGTGCTTCTTGCTTTTCTTGGTGCATATTTGATATAGCCTTTAATCTTCCTATTAATTGAGCTTGTTTTTCTTTGTCAATTTCTACTGCAGTAATTAATTGTCCGTCAATTCTATATCTTACTCTTATATTACTGTCTAAAGGCTCTATATGAATATCACTTGCTCTTTTTTCTATTGCTGTTTTTATTATAGTATCTACTAATCCTGAAATATCTGCGTTAGCATTTATATTTTCAGAAGCTGTACCCTCTAATGAGTCAATAATTTTACTTATATTTGTTTCAAAAGTTATATATTTTTCCATTATTAAACCTTTATTTAATAATAAAAGTCTAATTGCTTCAATAGATCTCTTATTACTTGTGTCTGCAAAACATACTTTAATTTTTCCAGAAGCTATTTCAAATGGAATAGCCTTATGTTTTTTTATTAAATCTAACGAAATATAGTCTAAAACATTAACTTTAATATCGTTTTCTACTAAATATATTGCTTTTTCATCTAATATTTCTCCAATGGTATTAATTAATAATTCTGAATTACAAAGATTTAGTATTTCAATAATATCTCCTATTTTTTTTTGAGGATGTAACTTTTGATAATCCAAAGCTTTTTCAATGTCCTCTTCAGTAACTATTCCTCGTTTTACTAACTCTATTCCTATTGGTTGTCTTCTTTCCATTTGTTAATCTCCTTTCTAATTTTTCATTTGCCTAAAATTATTATACAATAACTTTTTTAAAAACAATATATATTTTTTATATTTACAAAAATTTACCAGTATTTTAAAACATATTCTATTTCTTTTTGAAACACATTATTTTTTCCTATATTTATGTTTACAGTAATAAGATTTTTTATTGTATTTTTTACTGTATATGTATCTGCTATAAATTGCAAATTTTCTATTTTTTTAGCAATAATCATTCCATTTCGTATTACGCTTTTTTGTGTAGAGTCATATATATAAGTAGTTCCATCTTCAAATACAATTTTATTATTAGTTACTTCTGCTGTTGTATTATTTTTTATATCTTGTATAAAAAACATATTGAATTTGTTAAATTCTTCTGCATATTCGTTTTGATTTTTTGTTTTATCTACATTAAAGAAAAAGTTAGAACTAATAACTGCCACTGTTCCTATAGCAATAGTAGCTACTGCTATATACAATACCAATGAAGTTAGTGTAATTCCTTTGTTTGAATTCATAATAATATTCTCTCCTAAACTTCTTTTATTTTTAATCTATTAAATACTATTTTTCTATCTTGGTTTTTAATTTTATAATTAATTTCTATTTTTACTTTTTTGACCATATCCAGATTTTCTCCATCTTGTTCATAATTGTTAACATTAATATTTATAGTAAATGCATCTGAAATATTAAATTTTTGTTTTAAAGTTTGTATATCCATTCCAGCTAAAACTTCTTCATAACTAATTTTATCTATATATTCGGTAATTTGAATTGCATATAAAGTTGCTATACAATCTATTTTTGTTTCTGTTTGAATATTATATATGGCTAGATATGTTGACCCTATTAAGCTTCCAACTATTAGTATAATTCCAAGAGCAATAATAAGATCTTGCATTGTAAAACCATTTTTTCCTTTTAAATTAATTATTTTTTTCTTTTTTATATTTTCCATTTTATCCTCTATAAAAAATATTAAAGTTTATAATAAGTAAACATATTATATTTGAAATACACAAGTAAAAACCTACTGGTATTATAGTTTGCTTTTTTTCTGTTTTTATTACTGTTTTGTGTTTTTTTGTAAATATTTTTTGTAATATTAGTTTTATTGCTATAGTAATTAAAGTAAGTAATATGGTTGAATATGTAACTATTTCATATGTATATATTAAAAACATAATACAAAGTAATAATATTTGTATAAAATATTCATCTTTTAATTTTTTTCTTAAAATATAAGTATCTATTAAAATTAATAAACATATAACTGTTAAATATATAACATATCTATATATATTAGTATCTTTTTCTACTATATATAGATAAATTATATATATTGCTTGTACTATATATCCAAATAAAAGAACCCCTTTTTGAATTTTTATTTTTTCTTTATCTATTCCTGCTATAATAAATAAAGTTGTAAAATATAGTAACCCTACTATAAAATATACTATTGTAGAAAGATTAGTATTAAATAAGTCCATTTTTAAAGACATAGCAAATAAAACAAAAACTAATCCAGATAAAATTTCTATGAAAAAATATCTTGGTCTTATTTTTTGTTTGCAATATCTACATTTTCCTCCTAAAAATATATAACTTAAAATAGGTATTAAGTCAAAAAAAGATAATTTATGATTACAATTTGGGCAAAAAGAATGCTCATATGTAATATCTTTCTTTAAAGGAATTCTATATACTGCTAAAGTTATAAAACTACCTATTAATGCTCCTATACAGAAAATAAAAATATATAATATAATATTCATAAGTTCTCCATTTATAAAACTCAAGGCATATACATTTATTGCATATGCCTTTAGCTTGTAATATTAACCATCATCTAATTTTTTATTAACTGTAATTGATCCATTAGAATAACCTACAGTATATGTTGTTTCTGAATTAGGTAATTGTACTGTTGCTCCTGTTACACTAACTGTAAGTCCTGAGTCTGTATCATATGTTGCTGTTACAGTTCCAGAATTAACTGTTGCAGTAGCAGGAAATGCATCTGTAAAAATTTCTTCTTTTGATTGTGTATATGCTGTTGGAGCATATGCAAATGCAGATAAGTCATAAACTGCTGATGTTACATAATCTTTTATTGCTGCTATTTCTGTTTCATCTGCTGCTTTTTTAGCTGTGTTAAAAATACCACCTTCTGACATTACATAAGTAA
>CALXQH010000006.1 GCA_944390525.1 uncultured Clostridia bacterium
TGTTGTATCACTTTGTTCTCCATTTATTAAATTCTCTAATTGCTGATTTAATTCTTCCATTGCTGTTATATCATTTTGTACCGACTGATTTGTTTTTTCTGCTGCTAATCTTGCTCTTGTTATTAACCCATTTTCTCCTACTAATGCTGTTATACTTACTGCTGCTAATATTAACAATACTACTATTGTTACTACCAATGCTATTAATGTTATTCCTTTGTTTCTTTTTTTCATTTTTCTTCTTCCTTTCTTTTATTAGAATTTTCACACAATAAAAACAGACTAAATTTATTTCTATAAATTTAATCTGCTTAATTTTTGTTCAATATTAATAAAGGCTTTTATGCCTTGTTGGTTGTTTATAAAATTACATGTGTGTATACTCTCGCAACGATTTTAGCGTTTAACATCTTTTGTGTGCACTTCCTTTTTACTTTTTTACATTTTTATTTTATTATATTTTGTTTGCCTTTGCAACACTTTTTTATTATTTTTTATGAGATTTCTCTTGTTTGTTATTTCTTTTTATAAAAAGCGTCGCTAAAAACGACGCTTTTACTTTAATTTTGTATTATATTACAAATTTCTTAATTAAAATAACTCCTGAAGCAAATATAGCTATAGATGCCATTGCAAGTGTAATATAAGTAGGTGCACTACCTGTTACTACTGATAGCATAACTGGTGCATCATCAATGTCATCTTCTCCTTTTACGTTATTTCCTGGAGTAGAGTCAATATCTGGTGAATCATAGTCATTGTCATCTTCATAAATTTCTGCCCAGTTTGTTTTTAGTCCCATATTATTTTGATTATTTATCCAAGTAAGTACAATTTCTACCGTTTCACTTTGACCTGGTTCAATTAATACATCTTTTAATTGATCTGTTAAAATTTTTCCATCTTCTTCTCTCCACATAGGATTATCTTCTGCTACAAATTTTAGCCCTTCTGGAACATAATCAATTAATTCTTTTACATAACCCGCTATTTCTCCTTCATTAGTAACTTTAATATTAAATCTAAATTTAACTGTTGTTTTACTAATTCTACTTCCACGGATTTCTACTTTTGCTGGAGGTTCTGGATTTTCATCTCCTGTATGTCCAGTTTCTGTTACTGTAGTTTTTCCATCATATGTTACTATAGAAGCTGTTACCCATTTTTTTAGGCTTAAGTCAAAGTATTTTACTTTAATTTTTTCAATATCTATATCATCTTCATCTGGATCATTATTATCTGGTACGGAATCTACATCATCTATAGGGTCTCCATTTTTGTCTGCATCATCTGTAATTTCTGCTGTATTTATAATAATTCTGTCAGAAGTATTTGGTTCTGTCACTTTAAATGCTATTTTTAAGTCTTTATAATCTGGCATAGTCATTGTTTCAGGATCAAATGCATCTATTAAATTGTTTCCTTCTATACTTTCATTATCTTTTGATAGATATTGTGTTTTTATGTAACTTGCCTCTTTTACATCTGTTGTTTCAGTTCCATCTTCTTTATACATTTTCCATTTAAAGGCAGTATTGACTGGATGCTCTGGTAAGAATTCTAAACCTTCTGGTAAATCATCTTTTACTTCTGAAGCATATCCTGCTACATTTCCTTCATTAAATATTCTTAATGTATAAATAACTGTATTTCCATTAGCCACATCTACAGGATCTTTTGGATGTATATACTCATATTCGTTGTCTTCAGTTTTATTAAATACAGGTGCTCTAGATGTTATTTCTGTTTCATTAACTCCTGTAATAAATTTTCTTAAACTTAAATCAAATATTTGTAATACTAATTTTTCAAAATCATCATCATCTTCTTGGCCTGGAATGTATGTGTCTCCACGTTCTATTTCAGTATCTTTATATGTTGGTAATGATTCATCTGTTGGTAATACAACATTATCTTCTTTAGAATCTCTATCTGTTATATTATTACCTAAATTATCTGTAAATCCAGTAATTTCTGCTATATTTGTTATTTTTTCATATAAGTCTATATTTTGCTTTACCTTACATTTAATTTGTACATCTATGTAATCAAGTGTAGTTCCATTAAATGCTTTTAATAGTACTTTATCTGTTTCATTTGTTCTTGAATTATATATATCATCTCTATTGGCTGAATTTTCTGTTTTTGGTGATGTTATATTTGTTGTTACTGTTCTTCCATCATTAGATACAGTCCAACCATATTTTGCATTTAGTTCATCATTTACAATAAATTCTAATTGTGGTGGTAAGTAATCTGTAATTTCTGTTACATAACCATCTAGTTGACCTTCATTATATACGCGAATTGTATATGTTACTATATCTCCATTTGTTACATTTACAGGTGTTTTATCATGGTTGTATATAGCTGTTGTTTCTCCATTTACTAGTGGAGTAACATCTACAACTGGTATTCTATTATAATTTTTAGTTCCTTTATCATTACTTACTGATGTAATAAATTTTCTTAAACTTAAGTCAAAGTATTTCTTTTCTTCTTTATTTATTATTAGAATTTCAAAGTCATCGTCATCTTCTTGGCTTGTTGTTCCATAATTATTTATTATTACATCATCTGGAACAGAATCACGATCTACTACCGTTGTATTTCCATCTTTATCTTTATGTGCTGTAATTTCAGCTATATTTTTTAAATCTAAGTCTGCTTCTCCTGCTTCTGCAACTACTTTACATTCTATTTGTACATCTTTGTAATTTAAGTTTTCTCCATCAAATGCAGTAATTAGTTCATTTGATAGATAATTAGTTACTATTGTTTTTTTATCTCCAGATGGGTTTGACCATCCATAGGTTTGGTTTATTGTGCTTTCACTAGCTGGTATAAATTCTAGTCCTGATGGTAAATAATCAGTAATTTCTGTTGCTGTTCCATCAACTTCTCCTTCGTTGTATATTCTAATTGTATAAACTACTTTATCTCCTGTTTTTACTGTTAAAGCATTTTTAGGATGGGTATATGTAGCTGTGTGTTCTAGGTTTCCATTTCTATTAAATGTTCCGTTAATTAATGTATCTAAATTTACATTTGGTACTCTTGTATTTGTTGGTGCAATTCCATTAATTGTTGTTATAAATTTTCTTAAACTCAAGTCAAATTCAGGAGTAGAATAATTATTTAGTATTTCATCTGTATAAGTTTTCTTTTCTCTTTTTAGAATTACAACTGGTTGATCATTTGCTGTAGGATTTTCTACCGACCAATATGTAGTAATAGTTTTATAATAGTTTCCATCAATTTGTAATTTTATGCTAGAAGTATCTGTATTTTCTGGAATAGAAATATAAAATTGCTGTCCTATTAAATCTTTTAATGTAGTTGTATCTTCAATAGGTTGTTTATTATTATCTAATATTATTACATCTGTTACTTTATTACCATTTTTATCAGTAACATTTAAACTTAAACTATATTCTATATTTTTTAATTGTTCTAGTTGATATGGTCCTACTATTTTTCTATTATCTACTATTTCTATTGTTGCTTGTAATGTTTTTAAAAATTGTACTGGGTTAGTATTGTCTTCAGATGTTATTGGTTGATACTCAAAGTCTGGTTTTTTAGGTGTTTCTACTAAATAATTAAATAAAGCTTGGCTAGCATTAGCTCTGTCTACTCCACCTTCAAAAGTACTTAATGCATCATAGTTTGCATCTGTTCCACTAATGCTATTTATATAAAATTCAAAATAAGATTCTACATGATATGGGTCTCCTTCTTCATTTGTATAATGCCAAACTGCTAATTGCTGTACAGCATCTATATCGTCTTCTGTTAAACAACTAAAATCAAAGTTTGAATTAATATTTGGGTCTCCCTCTTCTAAGGCATATTCTTTAACTCTATTTAATAAATCATTTTTATATTCTTCTGCTTCTTGTTTTGCTTGTGTAGAAGCATTTATTTTTGCTGGTATGTAACAGTTATCTAAAATCCATAATAAAGCTTTATAATTATCTCCGTTTACATCTGGTAAAGCTGTTTTATAAGTTTCTGGTATGTTATCAGGATCTTTAAGGTCAAAATATCTTGTATATGTAGTAGCTACTGGTGCTCCTGCTGTTGCTATATCTGCAGAACCAAATCCTGGTCCACCTTTTAAGCAATATATAGTATCATCAGCATTTCCTCCTACTTCATAAAGTTTCCATATATTTTTGTTTGTATTTCCTAGTTTATATCCATATCCCGAATTTCTTAACATTTTTAAGTTTAAAACTAAATTACCTTGATTTGCTTGAACTTTTCCAAATAAACTAGTAATTGTTACTACTAAGAATAACATTAGTATAAATACTGTTCCTTTTCTTAATCTCATAATATTTCCCTTCCTTTTTTCTTTACCTTATTTATATTTTACTTTTGTTTTAAAACTATGTCAATAGTAGTATTTTCCTACTTTCTTATGTTTTTTAAAATAGTTTTTTTTACTTTTACGGATATAGTCTTTTTATAAGTTTAGCTTACATATTACAATTATATTACATTTTTGTAATATTTTCAAGATTTTAAGCAAATTTGCTTGCTATTTTTGTGATATCCCTAGGGTTTGAATCTTTCGTTTTCATAATGTTTAAAAAAATAAACAATAGATTTATAGTTTATCTATTGCTTAAATTATATTTTGGAGGCGCCACCCGGATTTGAACCGGGGATCAGAGTTTTGCAGACTCGTGCCTTACCACTTGGCTATAGCGCCAAATATTATGTTTTTAAAAAAATGGAGCGGGAAACGGGGCTCAAACCCGCGACCTCTGCCTTGGCAAGGCAGCGCTCTATCAACTGAGCTATTCCCGCATAAGCCTTTAAACTTTAAAGCATATTTATAATAGCAAATTTTTTTATAAAAGTCAAGGCAGTAATGATAAAAATTCTATAAAATAATCTATCACCTGCTTTTTTTCTATTTTTTGTGTATTTATAATATTTAATGTTGCTATTGTTTCATTGTCTATTTGTATTTTGGCACTTCCTATTATTTGATTTTCTTCTACTGGTGCTTCTAAATAATATAATGAATTTATTTCTATTTTTAAACTGTCAATTTTATTATTTTCTACTGCCATTTTAGTATATTTTAATTTTTCTATTTCTAATTGTATAGTACTAGATTTGCCTTTATTAATATTTATTCTTTTTTGATTTAATTGTTTCCATTTTTCAAATTGTTCATCTATTTTTTCCTGTATATTAATTACTTTATAATTTTTATATGCATATTCAATAAGTTTTATGCTATCTGATGTTCTTATTTTTTTTGTATCTGCTCCTAATACTATTGTAATAATATCTAAATCTTCTCTTTTGCAAGATGTTACCAAACATCTTCCAGCTCCATTTGTAAAACCTGTTTTTATACCGTAAACGCCATTTAAATTTCCTAGTAATTCATTAGTATTTGATATTAATTTTGATTTTCCATTTATTGTTATATTATAGTTTTTACATCCTACTATTTCTTTAAATTTTTGTATATTTAAAGCATAATCCGCCATACAAGCAAGTTCATATGCTGTTGTATAATGCTGACTTTGGTCTAATCCGTGTGGTGTTACAAAATGACTGTTTATTAGCCCCATTTCTGCTGCTTTTTTGTTCATAAGTTCTGCAAAACCTTCTACACTTCCACCTATGTGGTTAGCTAATGCTACAGCTGCATCATTTCCTGATCTTAGCATTAATCCATATAATAAATCATGTACTGTAATTTTATTATTTGTTTTTAATCCTAATCTTGATCCTCCTGTTCCTGCTGCTTTTTTATCTATTGTTACCACATCATTTAATTTTGCATTTTCTAAAACTATTATTGCTGTCATTATTTTTGTAGTACTAGCCATAGGTACTTGTTTTTGCGCATTTTTTTCATATATTATGCTTTTGGAATTTCTATCAAATATTAATCCTATCCTTGAATCTAATTTTGGTTCTTCTGTAGTAGTTGCAACTGTCTGGATTGCTTCTTCTTTTATTTCATTTACATCTATGATTTCATCATCATATATATATGCATGTGAATTGTTTGTTATTAATATAATTAAGATTGTTATTATACTTATTTTAAAAAAAATTAAATAAAGTAGTTTACTTATTCTATTTTTCATATAAAAATCACCTTTTACATTATATTTGTAAAGGTGATTTTTATGAATATTTTATTTATAATGTTTGTTCTCTTGATCCTATGTATTCTTCTTCTATTTCTTCGTGTACTTTTTCAATAATTTCATCAGGTGTTTTTCCACTACAATGTTCATATTTATTTAAAAATTCCTCTGGACTCACTTTGGCTTTAGTAGCTTCTTTTCTTATAGTAGTTTGTGTTCCGTTTTCTAATACTATTATATCATCTACTGTTAAATTGTCATTATATGCTACATCATCTATATTATTAATTTCTGTTTTTCCATCTCTTACAAGCTCTGGGTTAGCTCTTTTTTGTTCATCAGATAAACTAGTATTTTTAGATTTATCCATAAATTCCCTTACTTCTCTTGTAGTAGGTCTAATACTTTGTGTTTCTATTGGTGCTGAAAAATATCTATTTGATTTATCTTCACTTAAGTCTGCTCTTACATAGTCAACTTCTAATATTCCATATTGTCCAATTTTTAAAGATAAAAATTCTTCTTGTCCATTTGTAGTTCCTCTATTTATTCTAACCATTCCAGCAACTTGTTCTTTTTCTACAACGCTTCCATCTATGCTATTTATAGATGTAACTGTTTTACCTGTAGTACCACCTTCTATGTTTTGTAAATCTTCTATTAATTCTATATTTCCTTCTTGTGTAATACCTACAAATGAAAAACTTCCATTTCCGCCTTTTACTTTTTCTGAATACACCACTCCTATTTTAACAAATCCTTTTTGTTTTACTTCTGGTAACATCTCTGCTAAAGTTTCGGTTTGTGTTACTTTAACATTTGGATCTATTTCTTGTTTGTTAGTCACTTTTTCAAATACTTTTTGCTGTGTTTTTATTTCAGAATAGCTTTTTATTTCTTCGTCTTCTTTTAGTTCTTCTATAGCTTCAAGTGTAGTTTCGCTTTTATCTTTTTCTTTTTCACTTTGTAGTTGTTCAGAATCTAAAGTTAAATCCTGTTCTTTTAATTCATCTGGTAATTCAAATTCTGCATCTTCTAATTTTAGAGTTTCAAAATATTTTTCATCTATTTCTTTTAAAGATTCTAGATACTCTGTAGTAAAATGAATTTTTGCGTTTGTATCAACTGTTGCTATTAGTTCTCCATATTCATTATATATCTCATAAATTTCTTTTTGTTCTTTTCCTTCTCCTACTTCTAATTTAGCTATAAACAAATTTCTATCCATTAATCCAACTGAATTAAAATTAAATTCACTAAAATATGTAATATTTGAAATTTTTGTATTTTGGTTTATATCTTCTCTTTCTCCGAATTTGAGAATATATATCTACCATAGTTTTTATTGTATCGTTTTCTTCATTATTTTCCATAAGTAATCACCTCTTTTTTTATTATATCATAAATATAGTAAATAAACTATACTTATAAATTTAAAAAAGTTACTTTACTTTTAAAAAAGTAAAGCAACTTTTTATTTTATACTCCAAATGACATTACAAAGTCTGTTCCTTCTTTTAGTTTCATTACAAAAGTTTTAGTAATTTCATTTAATCCATTATCAGAACCATCTGTTATTGTTATATCATATGTATAAATTTCCCCTTGTTTTTGTCCATTGCTTGCTGAAAATTTATTTTCTGTAAAAAAGTTTTCTTTTACATATTTTTCAAAATCTGATAATGTTTTAAAGTAATTATTTTTATATGTTTCATCTAATTTATTATACATATATGCATAGTCTTGATTGTTTATTGCTTCAAGACATTTTTGTATATTTATAAGTATTTTTTGATCTTCTGTTGCAGCATTATATTTTTCAACAAATTCTGGTAAATCTATAGTGTATGTATCTAGTATTAGAGTATAATCCATTACTGAATTTTCTCTAAAAATATAGTAATTATCATTTTGATCCATACAGACATATTGAGTATAGTTATCCGTTACTGTTTTTTGATATTTTTTTGCACTCATAATTACATGTTTCTTTATGTTATTTTTAGCAAAAGTCTGAAAATTTTCTAATGTTCCAAATCTTTTTGTTCTATATTCTTCATCTAAATTTTCAAATGCTTCTTTTTGATTATATATTACTTCTTCTCTATATTTTTCAAATAAATCTACTATATATGTTTCATCAGATATAATTTTGAATTCATATGTATTACTTGTATTTGTTTCTATTTTTTCTGGAACTGTTTCGTTTAAAGTGTCTCCGATTTTAAAATTTGGATATTTATCATCTATATAATCTTGTAAATATAAAGTAAACGTTTTATTTAAGGCATCTACTTTTAACATTATTTTAAAGTTATAAAGTTTAGCTGTTTTTATCTCTCTTATAGTTCCTTGTGCAATGTATAAATTAACATTGTTAGTTTTTTCACTAACATATATATCTTCCACATTTACATCTATTTTTTCTATTTTGTCTATTTTATTTTCTAAATTATCTTTAGTTATATTATTAAAAGTAATATATTCTTGATCTAGCATATTATATACAGATTCTATTGCTAATTTTTTTTGTTGCTTTATACTGGCTTCAGCTTCTTCATCCATAATATATACTTCATCTTCTAAGTTAAATATACTCTCATAAAATTTATAAAATTTTTCCACACAGCCTTTTATTGTATAAAATTCATTTCTTTGCGTTACTTTTTGTAAAGATTCTTCTAAAGGTGTAATTACTACGCCTTCATCTTCTTTAATTTCTTTCTGGCTGTTCTTATTATTCATAAGTATTAGTAATACTATCAATATTAACATTATTATTAATAATATTATTATACTTAACAATATAATACTTTTCTTTGATTTTATCATTTTTTCTCCTTTAAATTATTATGGGGCTCTCCATATTTCACATTGATATAAGTTGTATGATGTTGTTGTTCCACTAGGAGGAGTTCCATACGAACTAACTACCGCACTTGTTTGGTCCCAACATTGTCCGTCTCCTGCATATACTAAAACGTGAATATTTCTATGATTAACAACATCTCCTGGTTGTGCTTCATCTGGTGATACTTGCGTCCATCCTGCAGCTGCAAGCATATCTGGTATTCCTCCACTACCTGTCCAGTGATAATTATAAGCATTTATTTGATCCGCAGATAACATTCCTGAGCTGTATAACGCCATTGCAACATATGTAGCACAACACAAATTTGTAGCTTCATTATAGCATCTTTCTATATCTCCGAGAAATTAATCCATAGCTTAGGCTATAACGTGCACCTCTTCCTATAAGTGTTTGGGTTAATTCTTCACAAGCTGCAACAAGGTCTCCTCCTCCTGTATGCCACTTATTTAATACATCATAATATCCTGTTTGAAATAATGTCCATTCAGATTTTCTTCTTCTTTCTAACCCAGCCATATAACCAGATTTAGAAGTTACTGGCTTAGACATATATTGTGTATACAATTTATGTCCAAAATTTGCATTAGGATTTTGTTCTTTAAAATAGTCATCTGTTTCTGCATTCCAATAAGCATTATATGAACCAACAAAGTCCATACTTGGAGAACCTCTTAAAGTTGAAAGTGCTCCACTTATTCCACAATTATATGCTCTTGATACTAAAGCATTTATTTGATATCCTGTTAAATTCAATCCATTAGTCATAGCTTTTACAGATTCCATATTAGTATTTATTTCTCTATCTTCTAAAGCATCAACAAATTCTATATCTATTTCTGCTCCAATTTCTGTTGAATAACCAGCAGACAAAAATTCATTTAAATATCCACTATTATATATGTCTACTCCATAACCAACTGTTGGATTTCCTGCTCCATCATCATGCACTATATACTTTGTTCCATCTGCATTTGTTGGTGCTCCTGAACCATTTTCCCAGTATCGTATATATTCTTTTAACAGTTTTGTTCCTCCACCAGAAATTTCCACAAAATCTTTAGCATCAAATATTTGGAAATCAAATTCTGTAACTCCATAATCCTTACCAGTATACTTATACATAATATATCTCATAAGTTGTTCTAAATTTTGTAGTGTAGCATCTTTTTGCATTAAATGAAATAGTATTTCTGCTCCTGTAACTAAATTATCATTTCCTACAGATTCATATTTACTTGTATTAGGAATTTTAAAATAATCATCTATTAACCCTAAAAAAGTGGTATTTTCACTTTCATCTCCATCTATTTTTATATATTCGCCTTCATCTACTTTACCGTTATTATTTTCATCATAAACTCCTGGGTCACCTTTATTTCCAGTTTTGTCTGCTACCTCGCTTCTTGTTTCTTCTTTGTATTTATAGCCTGTTCTTATTATATTAACTGTTTTTCTCTTATTAGTATACCATGTTACAGTTTCAAAATATCCTGGGGCTGGTGGACGAGGGTCATCTGCTAAAGATGGATCATTGCTAGCATCATAATTATAATTAGACTCTTCTGGAGTCATATCTTCTTTTATATATGATATTGATTGTTCACAAAACCAAGTTTTTACATAAGTTATCTTTAATTGAACTGTTACATTTACTGTGTTAGTTGTATTTGTGCTTATAGGTTCTTGATCATACGGATAATTTGTATAAGGTCCGTCTCATAGGAGTAAGTATTTCTTCTCCATCAACTCCAAGTTCTTTTCTTGGGCCTACTATATAATTTTGTGTAGCATAATATTTTTCTGTTTCGTCTATAACTGTTTTATTTTCTAAAACAGTTATATGTATCTCTCCACTCCTTACTAAGTCTGCTACCGCCGAAACAAATTCAGGATTCCTTGTTACCATAGCTAAATAAAAAAAGAAGTTCATTGAAGTTGTATATTGTGATATCGCACTTTTATAGTTTATTTCTTTTAAATGTATTTTAACTGTTCCATCAGTTATTGTCCAATAAGGTATTACCAATTTTCCATTTTCTTCATTTATAGAATACCATTGTCTTACTTTTTTTAAATCTTCCTCTCTTATACTCTTATTAACCCAATTATTTTTTAATGTATCATATTTTATATATTTAAGCATAGTTCCTGGATTATCTTTGCTAATAGGGGTCTTACCATTATCATTATCTCCATTTACTCTATAAACATATACTGTTCCATATGTATCTTTATCTTTAAACCATTCTTTCCAAAATCCTTCTTTCAGGTAAATTGTTTGAGTTGTAGCCTGTGCTTCATAGAATTTTTTTACATATTTAGCTAAAGCTTCTCTGTTTTCTTCTTGTACTTTTGGATCATTATAATTAGCATCTTCTCCCATAAGTTGTAAATCATCTAAATCTATTCCTATTTCTTTCATATTATCTATAATCTTATTGACTTGTTCATCATTGATAGTAATTCGCCCTAAATATTCTCCTTCTTCTAAATCAATAGTAAAAAAGTCAGCAATTGCAGATCCTACTTCTTGCAGCTTGTCTCCTACCGCATCTAAAGATGCAAAAATAAGTAAAAATAATATTAGACTTATACTTATTGGAATCAAAATACGAATTGCCCATTTTTTTATTGTTTTTTTCAAGTATTTTGATATTTGGTTTTCATCATTTTTTTCATTCATACTTTCACCTTCTTTTTATAAATCTATTATTATTTCTATTGCTTGGTTAAATTCATCTCCTAAATTTATATTGCTAAATTTTATTTTCTCTATAATTCTATAAGCGTCATACATTTTATTAAAATTTATATTTAAGTTAGTTTGTCTTGCCGCTTTTAAAGATAAATCATATTCTGGTAATTCTTCTATAAATGATACATACTTTACATTGTTTTTATCTAGTAGGCATATATCTTCTTGTGTTTCTCCGTCACTTATAGTTATAGTGTTAGTTGTATAATTTATTATAGATATATTATAAGATTCATAATCTCTATATATTTTTCTACTATTTATTAATATTTCTATATTATTTACTGTTTTTGATTTGTTAATAGTTTCTTTTTTTATAAACCCATTTATGTTAATTTTATTTTCTCCATTTTGTTTAATTATTGTAATATAGTCTTCAAAATTATTATCAATTCCTGCTCCACCTGTTGCTAATAAATTATCTTCATAATATAATATTTTATATGTATAGTTATTATCGTAATTAATCCATAATTCTAAATTATAAGTTTTAGGAGTTGTAAAAATACTATTATAATATCTAGATTTAAATATATCTATATTGTTGTTATATTCTTGCTTACAATCATCTGATAATAATGAAAAAGCTTGTTCAATTTCTTTATTATTACAATAAGTTACAAATTGTTTTATTATGTCAATATTTTCTTCTGTTATTTTTTCTGGAAGTTCTTGCCCTGTTATTACAGATTGAGTTGGATTGTCATTATCTTTTATATTAATTTGTATTTTATTATTAGATGTTGTATTGCTTTGTTTTACAAAAGCATTTAATATTTGTAAAATTATAAAAATAAAGACTATAATACCTATTGTTATTAAAACTTTCTTTTTATTTTTATTCCAATATCTTAGTAATCTATCCATATTATAGTCCTCCTAATAATTAGTAATCATTATCTACTTTTTTAGCTTTTTTCATTTCTGACACTATCATATTTACTGTTTTTTCAGTGTCTGCTTGATTAAGTCCACTTTTATTGCATTTTTTTGACAAATCTTCTCTTAATTGAGTTACTGTATCTTTGTCTCTTAAATCTTTTGCAGAATATTCTTCCATTGTTTTCTTTATAACTGCTGCTTGTAGTTGTCCTCGTTTTCTAGCTTCTTCATCACTCATTTGAGGATTTGTTTGAGTAATTTCTTTTCTTAATCTTTCTTGTAGTGCCACAGCTTCAACAGAATTTTTTCCTTCTATTCCTATGCTGTCAAAATAAGCTCCCTGTTCTTTCATTTCTCTTAGTTGAGCTTTAGTTAATTCACTTCCATCTTCATTTTTTATTTGTTTACGATATTCTTCATCTAAATCTTTACTTGCCATATAGTTTTTATGTCTTTCTCTCATAGCAACTTCATGCTCTCCATATTTTCCTACATCATAAGCATTTTTTATATTTGACGCTCCTGATCTAGCGGAATTTATAACTCTTGGCGTAACAGCTGTTGATAAAGCTGCTCCTGCTGCAGTATATTTCCAAATGTCTCCTAGTTCATCTCCTGCAATTCCTGCTGCCATACCAAACATTGCTCCTGGTACTGCTGATGCAACTTTTCCTGTAGTTCTAATTGCTTTTTTACCCACATATTTTCCTACACCTATTGCTCCTTTTGCTGTATTTCTTAAAGGTTTTGGTATCTTATTTATTCTATCTGTAACAGATTTTTGGGTTGAATTAAATTTATCTACTGCTGAATTTTTTAGCTTAATAGCATTTTGTCCAAGTCCTGTTTCTGATAACTTAGTTTTAGCTTCATTTCCTAAAGTTTTAACTCCATCTCCTAAGTATTGTCCCATACCTCTTGTGTCGTTTTCGTCAGTTTGCCAAGCTCTTTGCCATAATCCTTGATTATCTTCTCCTACACTTGGTACTGGTTCAAGTACTGGAGTTTCTTGAGAATTATTTTGTGAATTTGTTCCTGAAAATGGTTGTGTTCCACTTCCTAAAGGCGTTGTTGTACTATAATTTGGCGCATACCAAGATTGTTCGTTGTTATCTTGTGTTTCTGTATTTTGTTTATATTCTAAAGCTTCTTCTCCTGTTGTTAATTCTCCTTGATTTCCAAAAGCTTCTTCAAATTTAGGTTTACTTGCTTCTGGCTTAGTTTTAATATTTTCATTCTTCTTTTGAGGTTGTCCTCCACCGCCTTTTCCTCCTTTATTTAAAGCTCTACTTACCATATTAAATGCAGCTGTTCCTCCTGCAATACCTGCAAGTGAACCTAATGTTCCGCCAGTTTTAGCTTCATTAAATCCAAAGAAATTTCTCAATATTTTTTCTGCAGGTCCTATAAATGCTAATGCAATAATAGCAAATATTGGATTATTAGCTACTAAGTCTACTGCAGAGCTAACAAACACAGTATAAATAATTAAGTGAAATGGTTGTATTAATATATTAAATACATATTCTTTTAACCATAAATTAAATGCTTGTGCCTTTCCATCTCTAATTTTATCAATAGGATATGTAAATGCTACCAGGGGAGCAATTAATGTTAAAAATGCTATTGTTAGTACCCTTTTTAAGTATATAAAAGTAAATAAACATGTATAAAAAACCATTGCCATATAAAATATTAAATATAGTAACTTAAACCAAACATCATCTGCTTGCATTTGGAATCTAATTAATCCCATAAGATCTGTATTAAACTGTACTTTTATATTATCTCCGTCTTTTACAGTAACCGCTATATTATTTCCACTATTTTCTTCTGAACCATTAATTGCTAATGATATTTCGTTTACTATGGTTGTTGTAAATGCCATTATATAATGTAAACAAAATATTAAACACATAGCAACAAGCCAATCTACTAACATTTGTTTATATTTTGATTTTTCAGAAGCTGCACTACTAATTACTATTCTAATACCTACATAAAGTAATACTGACATTAAACCTATAACTGCTAAATTTCTTAAAGCTACATACCATCCAGATATAGTATCTTTAAGTTGTATTGCAACTGATCTTTCTTGTTTATTAGTATCTCCTTCCCATTGGTTTGGGTTTATAAAATTTGCATCTAATGCTGGAACTAATCCAGAAAATATTTTTTGAGGTGTATATTTTAGTGCTGGAATGAAATAATTTGATGATCCCCATAAATTTTTACTTAGTTCACTTTCTTCTATTTGTTTATCTGATGATCCATTAGGATTATATGAAAATTCTGCATATTGAGTAGAGTCGGTATTAAAGTCATCTACATTTATTAAAAAAGCATTTCTTAACCCGTTGTCACTGTCACCGCTATTATTAAAATTTCCATCCACTAAAAACATCTGTAAGCCACCTATTACTGCATCAAATAAAACACCAATAAAATCAACTATTGGGTCTATTAATACTCCTCCTATTCCTGCTTGAGAATACGTTGGAAACGTAAAACCAAATAATATTGAAATTATAAGGACTATTATTATCTTTTGAGTTATACTTTTTTTAGTAAGAAATTTCATATTATCCTCCCTAATTGTTATCTCATTTTTTTGCTTTTCATCTGTGCTAATTTATTTAAGTTTGTTTCAACGAATTCAAATTCTTTTGCAGTAGGTTGTATTTGTATAATTGCACTATCTGGTCCTACTTTTAATAAACCTTCTCCTTTAAAACAAGTAATTAAAAAGTTTGCTTCTCCTCCACTTAATTTAAATACTTCTTTTAAATATTGTATTTCTGACTTATCTTGCGCTAAGAATAATTTTGTATCAGATGATGTTAATACTGCTTGTGCTTCTGGCTTTTCATAAAAGTCTTGAAATCTTTGAGATATAATTGCTAAAGATACATTTCTTTTTCTAGCACGTCTTGCCATAGTATTTAAAAAGTCTACTGCTTCTGGGTAAGGTAATAGCATCCAAGCTTCATCAACTAAAACTCTCTTCTTAGAAGCTTTACTCCTGTCTTCACTATTTTTCTTAACATATTTTTCCCAAATCCATGCTAGTAAAATTTGTTGTGCTAAAGGTCTTGCAAATCTTTCTTCTAATTGTGATATGTCTAGATTGATAAATAAAGTACCGTCTAATAAATCAAATGTAGATTGTCCGTCAAAATATGCCATTTGACCGTCATATTCTCTTATGTATTGTTTCATAACCTTTAATAAATAGCTGTAATGAAAATTATAATCTTGGTTTGTATTTTCTGCAGCTTTATTTTGTATTCTTTTATACCATGAACCTATTGTAGGCATTTTTTTCTTTTCTTTTCCTAACATATTTGCATTCATAGTATTTTTTGATGCTTCATATAAACTATTTGGATCAGAAGTAATTCCATGTGAAGCATATTCTTCTGCTACAGATTCTGCTATAATTTGCTTTGTAAGCTCATTTACTTCTTGACTTCTTGTACTACCTCTTGCCATTGTAAGTAGGGCTTGTGTAACGTCCTCTACTTTATTTTCAACATTTAGCACTAGTCTATCTCTACCTGTAATTTCATCTTTTATAATTTCTGTTTCAATGTCAAATATATTTATAACTGTTTTTGATGTTGGTGAAAGTACTACATTTATTCCTCCTAAACTTTCAGCTACTATACTATACTCACCCTCAGCATCTAATGCTAAGCTTTGTATTCCCATTAATACTGCTGAACGAGAAATTAAAGTTTTCATTGTAACTGATTTTCCAGCACCAGATTTAGCAAATATAACCATATTATAATTTGTTAAAGAATTATGAAAATTATCAAACAATATCGGTACTCCTGTTTGTTTGTTTATTCCTAATGGTATTCCAGAAGGATGTCCTACTTCTGATGTAGTAAATGGGAAAACTGTTCCCATAGATCTACGGTCAAAAGTATGTATTTTTTTTATTTTATCATCCATTAATGGAAGATTTGATTTAAATGCATCTTCTTGCATTGCCCAGGCACTTTTTATATTTACTAATGATTTAGACATTTCTGTTGCAAGTAATTTTGTATATTTATCTAAATCTTCTAAACTGTATGCAAATAAAGTTGCAACAATAGATGCTTCGTAAAGTTTATTAAAGCCTGCTGCTATTTCATCTCTTAGTTGCTCTGCTTCAAATCTTTTTGACTTAAAGTACTTTCTCTGTTTATATTACCTCTATCTGCTGCCACAATTCTTTCAGTTTCTAGTTCATTTATTACTCTATTAAGTTCGTTTTGTGATCTAGATTCTTGAATTGGATTTATGTATATAGATGTATTTATATCTCCAAATAAATACATGTCTCTAAATAGTTCTGGAAAAGTACACATTCTAGGTAGGCTTGATACAAAAAAGCTTCTAGCATATCTTTTAACATTTGATATTATTTCTAAATGGTCTATATTACTAGAGTCAATACCAGATGGTGCAATTAATTCTTTTATTGTCTTTTTTCTTAAAATTTTATATTCTTCTGGTTTAGTATAATCATTATGTTGTCCTTGTATAATTTCATCTTTTTGCTTATTTTTTTTAGACATTTTCTTTTGTACCTCCTTCTATATTAGTTTGTTTTTTTGGTCTTCCTCTCCTTTTAGCTGTATCTGTTTCTATTTTTTCTATAGCTCCTTCTGCAATATCTTTTCCAACTATATGTTTGTTTTGTTCTATAATCATTTTAGCCATTTGGTCTATTAGGCTATCTATTGATTCTTCTTTTTGTTCTAATGCTTTTTCTTTTTCTGATTTTGTTTCTAAAACTACTCTATTAGCTTTTTCAAAAGCTTCTTTTTCAATTTTTTCATTTAAAGCTTTTATTTTTTTATCTATAACATCTGGAGCTGTAGAATATAGTTCATCATATCCAGCTTGTATAGCTTTTTCTACTCCATATATTTCAGCATCATCACGATTATATGCTACATACAATAAATCAGCTAATGCATCAGAATTTAAAACTTTTCCATTAACTCCACAAACTGATAAAGTTCTTATTATTGACTGAGCTCTAGTATATAGCTCTGAAAAAGCTAAATTTGTAATTTCTTTTTTGTCAAAATTGTTTTCTCCTAATTCTTCTGGATAATATGGTATAGCAACATAATATTTTTGATTTAATACATTTCTATTTAAGCTCATTTTTTCTGTTGAATAAATAATATCTTTTCCATATTCATATAAATTTGTAGCTTTTGTTAATTCAAAAAATGCTGCATGTAATTGTTCCTCTGTATATGCATCCGAATTAACCATCTGTTGATATTTCATTTTTTGTTTTTCTAATTCAGCTTCTATTTCATTAACTTTTGTTTTATATGTTTGTATACTACTTTCTAGATTTATTGTTCTTGTTTGTGTATATATTTGAATTGGATGTCTTAAAGTATTTAAAAATTGAATAAACCCTTCTTCTACTGCATTTTTTTCAACTTCAGACATTAAGTCATAGTTTACTCCTTGACATTCAACTACCATTACATATTTAGTTCCATTTTTAGTTATTATCATATTGTCTTCTATTTTATCAAATTCCATAAAGTCAAATATTGAATCTGTGGTATAAGATTTTGTTGTTTTTGTTGTTTTTTTATTATTTTCTGATTCTTTTTGTATATTACTTGATTTTTTTTCTTTAGTTTTAGTTTGAAAATACAAAATACAAAAAATTACTAGTAATATCATCATAATTGCAAAAACACATATTAAAGCTATTGTAAGAATATCATTAGCACTACTATTCATTGTCTTTACCCTCCTTATAAACGTATATTTTTCTACCCTTTGTATTAAATTTTATTGCTCTTTTTATAACATCATCTAAATTTTCTCCTCCTGTTTTTTTGCTAAATTCAAATTTAGCTATTTCAGGAACTTTTATTGTGCCTATTCCAAATCCTATTAAAGCAAATACGGCAATTATGATTATTCCTACTAAGGTCATATTTAACAATGAAAATATAAAATTAAATATAAGTCCTATGGCTGCTGCTATTACTGTATAAATTAAGCTTTTAGTTGTAAATATGAATAATATTCTATTTTCACCTTTTACATTTCTGGGTAAATTATATGTTCCCATTATGTGTCCTCCTTTGTTAATTTTTAGTATTTTTATATTTATTTTTACTCAATTTATATTATATCAAATATTATCGAAAAATGTAACTAAAAAAATAAAAAAAAGTGCATTTTTATGCACTTTTAATATAATTGTAATATGTTTGTAATGTTTTTGTAATATTAGCCATTTCCGCCTATTCCAGAAGCTAGTGCTACAACTACTTTTGTAATTGCAGATGCACCAAAAATTAAGATTGCTCCAACTAAGTAAGGAATCATAGTTTTCTTATATTCTGCTTTTTCAGAGGCACTACCCATCATATATTTAATACCTAATATTAATAATATAACAACAGCAACTACAACACCAACAGTTGTAATGATACCAATAATTTGATTTCCTATATTCATTACGTCTGCTTGAGCTCCACTTGTTGTTCCTGTTAATTGACCAGCTAATTCTGAAGCATCAATTCCGCTAGCATTACTTATTGTAGTTAAAGTCATAATTGACATTATTATAGTCATTAATATACCAATTATTTTTACAGATTTTTTCATAAATATCCTCCTTTTTATTTTTATATTTTTTATTATAAGTGTTTCTTTTTATGAAACAATTTTAAAATCGTATTTATCTTAACATTATTATTACTAATCTCCAAATTCCAAATGCTCCAAATATTACTACACATCCTATTACAAATGGAATTAGAGATTCTTTTACTTTTCCTTTTTGTTCTACACTTCCTGTAATAAATTGTATTCCAAGAATAGATCCTACTATAACGGCTATTACTGTTCCTAAAATTAATAAAATATTATAAATTTTTTCAGAAGCATTATCTAAATTATCTAAGTTATCTATTGGATTTTTCCCCTCTCCTGTTGAAATAAAGTTATCTGCTCCTTGGAAAATACTTGAAGCTTGTACTATGTTAATAGTACTTATTAATAATATAATTAATACTAAAATTAAAAATATTTTTTTTACCATATATTTTTCCTTTTTCCTTATTATACTATAAAAAACGACATTTTGCAATTATTATTTAAAAGTTTCTTGTGTAATATTGGCAATAATTGAAACTATAGTTGAAGTTGTGAATAAAAGCACGGCTCCAATAATGTATGGAATCATACTTTTTTTGTATTCTGCTTTTTCTTCTACACTGCCAACCATATATTTAATTCCTAATATTGTTAATGTAGTAACTGCAGCTATTGTTCCTATAGTAGCAATAGCACCTATTATAGTATTTGCTCTATTTTTTATAATTTCTTCATCTCCTGTTGTTACACTTCCTGGTCTATATTGATCTGGATCATCTATAGGATTAGATGCCATACAAAATGTTGGAATGATAAATGTTGCTAAAATAAAAAATATTGCTAGGAAAATAATAATAGTTTTGTTTTTTATCATTTGTTTTTCCACCTTTATATAATCTTATATATTATTATAAATTATTTTTCATTATTTTTCAACTATTAATATAGCATATATTTTTTTATTTTTTAAGTTTTTAATAAAAATGTAATAAAAATGTAATGATTTTGTAATATTTAGGCATAATGCAAAATAGAAAAGCCAGATTTACCAACTTTTCCATTTTACTTTATATATATTAATTTAGCCTTTTACTAATTGCATCATCTTTACATTTTTATTTTGTGATTTTATTTCCATACTGTAATATTTAGCAATTAATTCATCTAATTCTACACTAATTTGATAAGTAATACTATAGTCTTCTCCACTAAGAATACTGTTGTTTAATTTTTCTCTTAATTTACAAATTTCATCATTTAGCATAAAAATCACACTCCTTTTTTGATTTTTTATCCTTTGTACATTTTTAAAATACCATATTTTTACAAATTAGTCAATTGGTTTTTGCTTATTTTGTAGCATTTTGCTAATTTTTCGTTCGACATTTTTCTTCTTTTTTTGAAAGTTAATATTTTTTGATAATATAAAAAGTTACAGAAATATCTACTCCTGTAACCTTTTATTTTAATTATTTACATTTTAGCTATTATTTTTATTTATTTGGTTCAACTATAGATAAAATTTGATTTTCCTTTTTAAATACTTCTTTTAATATATTTTGTGTATATTCCTTTGTTACTGTATCAAACTCCTCTATATAGTCAAAACTATTAATTTGTTTCATAGAATCTGCTAGAAACATTCTGGCTATATTTGCAACACTATTATATTCTATTACGTAATCACCATATAATTTTTTTCTTGCTCTTTCAAATTCTTCTTTGCATAAATCTTTTTGTTTCATTAGTTCAGCTTTTTGAGTTATTTTTTCTACTACTTTTTTAGGATTTTTTGTTGTTCCTGATATCAATATATGTGCATACTGTGTATTAAATTCATAATCAAAATCTGGCTGTGTAACTAATAAGCCTTCCTCGTAAAGTTCTTTATATAGTTTAGAACTTTTTCCTATAAGCATATTTAAAATTATTTCTATTGCTATATGTTTTTTTACTTTTGATTCTTGATTATTTTCAACATCTTTATATCCCATCATAAAGATAGGAGTGCTTACTTCCATTTGAACTATTTTTTCAGATTTATTAATTTTTTCTTCCTTAGATGTATATATTCTTTTTATATCACCTTGGTTCTCTTTAGGTTCTAAATATTTTTTTATTTTCTCTAATAGTTTTTGCGGTTCAAAGTTTCCACATACTACCATTGTCATATTTGATGGGTGATAAAATGTATTATAGCATTTATATAATATATCTGGATTTATTTTATTAATTGATTCTATAGTTCCAGCAATATCTATTTTTATTGGATTTTCTTTATACATGCAATCCAAAGCATTCATATATAATTGCCATCCCGGATCGTCATCATACATTTTTATTTCTTGACCTATTATACCTTTTTCCTTTTCTACATTTTCATCTGTAAAATATGGATGTTGTACATAATTCATGAGCTCATCTAAGCCTTCTTCAAAGTGTTCTGTACATTCAAATAAATATGCTGTATGGTCATTTGTAGTATATGCATTTGCATCTATTCCTAGTGCCATTAATGTGTCTAGACTATTTGTTCCGTTTGGTTGTTCAAACATTTTATGTTCAAGAAAGTGTGCAACTCCGTCTGGTATAAATACTTCTTCCCTAGTTTTTGGCATTATAAATCTATTATCTATTGAACCAAAATGCGTTCCCCATATAACATATTTTTTCTTTGTGTGTGGTTTTGGAATTATTATTATATTTAGTCCGTTTTCTAGCTTTTCTATATATGCTTTTTCTTTAATTTTTGAACTTTCTATAATTTTCATACTTAAGTTTCTCCTTGTTTATTTGTTTTAATCTTTTAAGAAATAAATAGTATTAATGTTTACAGTTTGTGCTAAGTTAACTACTTGTTCCTTAGTTACTGTTTTTATTTTATTCATATACTCTTCTAAGCTAACAAATCTATCAGCTAATTCTTGTCCATAATAATAAGTTATTTCTGTATCTTGTTCTTCTGTAATAGCTTCAACAGACGCCAATATTAGCTCTTTACTATTGTCTATGTCTTGTTGTGTAAAATTTTCATTTTTTATATCCTCTAATTGTTCTTTAATAGTATTTAATGCTTTTTCATAGTTTTGTATTTCAATTCCACAGTTAATAAATATACAATTTTTTGCTCTTATATATCTTGAGCTTGCAGTATAAGCTAAACTTTGCTTTTCGCGTACATTTTGAAATAGTTTTGAATTTGCTCCTCCTCCCAGAATTGCATTATATACAGATGCCATAAATCTGGAATTTTCGGCAGTTTCATTTATATTTAGTCCTAAAACTAATTTTCCTTGTAATATTTGCATACTTTCATTTACTATTTTAGGTTCTTTTTGCTCTACTAGTTCTGTTGTTTCGTTATTTATAACATATTCAGGCTTCCTTGAATCTAGTTTTTGAATATTTTCATTTTTTTCTATTATTTCTTTTAACTTATCTTTATTTACGGTTCCAGAATAGAATATATCTATTTTGCAATTATTAATTAGATCTTTGTAGTAATTATATAATTGCTCTGGTGTTATTTTTTCTAGATCTTCTATATATCCATATTTATATAATCCATATGGCTTATTTTTAAACATTTCTTCAATACATCTATCATATGCATATTTTGCTTTGTTATCTATCTTTGCTTGTATAATTTGTTTTAAATTTTGTTTTTCTCCTTCTACATATTCTTTTTTAAAGCTATTTTCTTCTATTAATGGATTAAATACTATGTCTGTCAAAATTTCTATTGCTTCTTTTAAAATGTCTTCTGATGATGGTAAAAATTCTTCGCTCAATGTTTCTAAATAAAATTTTATAATATGATTATCTCCAGTTTTTTCAACACCACAGTCAAAACTTGCTCCATACATCATTTCTAATTTTTGACTTATTAAATCTTGTGATGGTATATTTTTAGATCCTCTTCTTAATACAGCAGTTAATAAAGCATTTAATGTAACATTTTCTTTTTTTAATGGCGTTGCTAAAAATATTGCACTTAAATTTGTTTTATACTTTTGTGTATAAATTTCATGTAATGTAATTCCTTGTTTTATTTCTTGCTTTTGATAATTCATTATTTATCCTCTTTTCTTTATTTAAGTATCAAGTATATTATAGTCTATTGAAAAAAATTTATTCAATAGTTGGTTTGTATTTATATTATTTCTGTAGTAAAAACTGTATTTGTATCTTTATGTAATTTTTAAAAAAAGAACTAATAAAAGTTCTTTTTTATTTTAGTTTATTGTAATAATTTTTTAGCAATTTCGTTTATTGTTCTTCCGTCTGCTGCTACTCCTAGTTTTTCTTTTGCAGTTTTCATTACTAGTCCCATTTGTTTTATGGAAGTTACACCTAATTGTGTAATTATTTCTTTTACTTCTTTTTCTATTTCTTCTGTAGATAATTGTTTAGGTAAATATTCTTCTAGTATAGATATTTCTTCTTTAATTTGTTCTAGTAAATCTTGTCTTCCACTTTTTTCATAGTCAGCTATAGAATCTTTTCTTTTTTTAGTTTCTTTTGCTATGATTTCTACAATTTGCTCATCTGTTACTTCTATTTGTTTATCTTTTTCTACTTGTAATATAGCAGCTCTTGCCATTTGTATAACATTTTTTCTAATTATATTTTTGTCTTTCATAGATTTTTTTAAATCTTCTAGCAATTTTTCTTTTAACATAATTTTCTCTCCTTTTACAAATTAATTCAAAAATAGGCTGAAAATTACTAGTAATCTTCAACCTGTTTTTTGCTTCTTAAAATTTTCTTTTTCTTGCTGCCTCTGATTTTTTCTTTCTTTTTACACTTGGTTTTTCATAGTGTTCCCTTTTTCTTACTTCTTGTAGAACACCATTTCTTGCACATTGTCTTTTAAACCTTTTTAAGGCATCTTCTATATTACCATTATTAACTTTAACTTCTGACATTTTTGTTTCCCTCCCTTCGGTAGTTACACTCTTACATGTGGGATTTTACTGAAATTATAATATTTCACGTTAAATATTATAACTGTCTTAGTTAGATTTGTCAATATTTATGCGTAATTTTCTGCAAATTACTATATTTATTTATCAAATTCAAATAAATCTCCTAATGGCTTTGCTTCATTTATTCTTTTTATAGCTTCTGCAAACAGAGGTGCTATAGATAATACTTTTATTTTATCTATTTGTTTTTCTTTTGTTAGTGGTACCGTATTAGTTACTATTAATTCTTTTATTGGCGAATTTTTTATTCTTTCTATTGCTGGTCCGCATAAAATTCCATGTGTACACGCTGCATATATTTTATTTGCTCCATTTTCTTTTAATATTTTTGCCGCTTCCACCATAGTTCCTGCTGTACTGACTTCATCGTCAAATATAATTGCATTTTTCCCCTTTATATCTCCTATTATATTAGTTGCTATTGCTTTATCGTCATTGCTAGACCTTCTTTTATCAATTAATGCTATTGGGCAATTAAAATGTGTTGAATATTTATATGCTTTTTTAGAACTTCCAGCATCTGTAGCTACAACTACCTTATTTTCTATTTGTTTACCTTCAAAATAAGCTTGTAATATGTGTTGTCCTGTTAATCTGTCACAAGGTATATTAAAATATGCTTGAATAGCAGGATTGTGTAAATCACAGGTTATTACTCTACTAGCTCCTGCTGTCTCTAGTAATTGTGCCATTAGCTTTGCTGTTATAGGTACTCGTGGTTGATCTTTTTTGTCTGATCTAGAATACATATAATATGGTAGTACAACATTTATTCTTTGTGCAGATGCTCTTTTGGCTGCTTCTATCATAATTAATAATTCCATAATTCTTTCATTAACTGGTGGCATAGTTGTTTGTATTAAAAATATGTCCTGTTCTCTTACCGTTTCTGTAAATTGTACAAAATTGTTGTCATTTGCAAATTTATAACATTCTACTTTTCCTAATGGTAAATTTAAAGTTTCACATATTTCTTTTGTAAATTCCTCTGCTGTTGGACAAGCAAAAATTTTAATATTTTTCATTTTATCCCCCTATTTTTATACAGTAAAAGTGCCAGTTAGGAAATTTCTTTCCAAACTGTCACTTCTCCATTTTTCAAACTTTTTTGTACATCAATTACTCTTTGATTTTCAGATCCTCTCCAGTCTAGAGAAGGATTATGTAGTTCATCTTTATATTGTCCATCTACTAAAACATCTATATATTTTAATACTTCTTTATCTTTTAAGTCTCTATCAAATAAGAATCCTGTCCATACCCATAAATTTTTATTTGGGAATTTTTCTTTAAATGTTTTAGCTAATTGTGTAGTTCCTTCTATGTTTTTTGGATGCATTGGTTCTCCACCCAAAATAGATAATCCTTCTACATTTTCATTGTTACATAATTCAATTACTCTATTAATTGTTTCTTGTGTAAACTCTTTTCCACCATTAAAGTCATGTGTCTCTGGATTAAAGCAATTTTTACAATTAAATGTACATCCTTGCATAAATATGGAAACTCTTACTCCTGGTCCATCTGCTATATCCATTTTTCTAATTTTGTTATATCTCATAATTATTTCCCTTCCAAAACTCATTAATGTTTTAATTATTCATCATCTTTATTATCAATGTGAAGTACTCTTTCTTTAATTTCTTGAGTTCTTCCTTTATTCCAGAATTGACTTCCTATATATCCACAAGTTCTTCTTGCTACATTTAGTGTATCATGATCTCTGTTTCCACAGTTTGGGCAGTACCATTCCATATTATCATCAATTAATATTTCTCCATCAAAACCGCATTTTTGACAATAATCTGATTTGGTGTTTAACTCTGCATACATAATATTATCATAAATGAATTGAATAACTTGTAATACAACCTCTAAGTTGTTTTGTAAATTAGGTGTTTCTACATAAGATATTGCTCCACCTGGACTCAATTTTTGAAATTTACTTTCTAATTTTAGTTTAGAAAATGCATCTATTTCTTCAAATACTGGTACATGATAAGAATTTGTAATATATCCTCTGTCTGTAATTCCTTCTATAGTTCCAAATCTTTTCTTTAAACACTTAGCAAATTTATATGTTGTAGATTCAATAGGTGTTCCATATACACTATAATCAATATTTTCTGCTTCTTTCCATTCTTTACATTTGTCATTTAATCTTTGCATTACTTTTAATGCAAAGTCTTCTCCTTTTCCATTGTCTGTATGGCTATTGCCTGTCATGTATTTTACACATTCATATAGTCCTGCATAACCAAGTGAAATTGTTGAATATCCATTATGTAGTAGTTTATGAATACTTTCTCCTTTTTGTAGTCTGGCTAAAGCTCCATGTTGCCATAGAATTGGAGCTACATCACTTGTTACTTTACTTAATCTTTCATGTCTTATTTTTAATGCTTTATGACATAATTCTAATCTTTCATCATAAATTTTCCAAAATTTATCTTCTTCTTTATTTGAAGACAACGCTACATCTACTAAATTTATTGTTACAACACCTTGATTAAATCTTCCATAATACTTTGGTTTGTTAGTTTCAGGATCTACATATGGAGTTAAGAATGAACGACATCCCATACAAGGATAGCAATTTCCGTTTCCATTTTTGTCTATTTTGTATTCTAGCATCTTCTTTTCTGAAATATAGTCTGGTACTAACCTTTTTGCAGTACATTTTGCTGCAAGTTCTGTTAAATACCAATATTTGCTTTCTTTATGAATGTTATCTTCTTCTAATACATAAAGTAACTTTGGAAATGCTGGTGTTACATATACACCTTTTTCATTTTTAAAACCTTCTATTCTTTGTTTTAAAAATTCTTCAATTATCATAGCTAACTCTTCTTTGTATTCTTCTGTTTCTCCTAAATACATACAAACAGATAAAAAAGGCGCTTGTCCATTAGTATTAGTCATTGAATTAACTTGATAATTAAAAGTTTGTACTCCATCTGATATCTCTTTTTTAGTATCTTGTTCTGCAAAATCTTTACATTGTTCTTCTGATAATCCTCTTTGTTTATATTTTTTAAAGTATTTATCATAACTACTTTTTACAAATGGTGCCAAATGGGTTAAAGATACGGTTGCTCCACCATATGTTGAAGATGTAACTCCTAGTATAATTTGTGTAGCTATTGTCATTGCAGTTAAAAATCTATGTGGTTTTTCTATCATAACTCCATTCATAATTGTACCATTTTGTAGCATATCTTCCAAATTGATTAATTCACAGTTAGTCAATGCATTTTGAGCAAAATAATCAGCATCATGAAAATGAATAATTCCTTCGTCATGTGCTTTTACAACGTCTTCTGGAAGTAAAAATCTTCTAGTAATATCTGTACTAGTAATTCCAGCTAAATAATCTCTTTGAGTAGTTACTACTCTAGCATTTTTATTTGAGTTTTCATTATTCCAATATTCACTTTCACCTTCTATTAATTCTTTAATAGATTGATCTGTTGTATTAGCTTTTCTTACTAATTCACGAGTATAACGATAAGTAATGTATTTTTTAGCCAATAAATATTTTCCAAAAGACATTAATTGTTCTTCTATGATATCTTGAATATCTTCTACTAAAATTCTCTTTTTCCCTAATTCTTCTATATATTTTATAATATTATTAATATCTTCTTTAGTAGCTCTTTCTTTTGGCTTTACTTCTTTATTAGCCTTTCCTATCGCTATTTCTATTTTTTCTCTATCATATTCTACTATTTTTCCATCTCTTTTTATTACTTGCATAATTGTTACCCCCAATATATTTTTTCTCTTTATTTGTTTGTACATATATATTAACTTAGTATTTTAATAATGTCAAACGCTTATTATTTATGTTTCCATTGCTATTTTTTGTTGATTTATAGTGCTTTTCAGCATTGTTGTCAAAAAGAAATATTAGTGTCTTTTAGTCATTTTAATGCTCGTTTTTTGTTTATTTTAAACCTTTTATTTTTTTATTTAAATAAATATTACAATTTTATTACATTTTTGTTAAAATACGCTAATTTTATATGTTTTTACCATTTTTTTCAATTATGTTTTTATAGTTTTCTCTTGATATATAAGGAATTTTTTAAAATATATTTTTATAAAATATATTTTTGATTTTTTATAATATTTTTTTCGTTTTTTAAAAAATCATTTTTTATTTTTTTGATTTTTTTCGTTTATTTTTTATATTATGATTTTCTTTTTTATCTCTATTTTACTGCTTTTTGTTCGTTAGTGTCTTTGTATTTTTTGTTTTTAAAATTAAATATTTTAAAAAAATAATTATTTTTATTTTTTTATTTTTTTACTTATTTTTATTATTTTTTGTTTAAAATAATCTCTAAAAACGTTTCAAATTTTTATGGTTGACTTTTTGTCATTTGTTTTATGCTAAAATAACAATATATTTTAAGTCTAAATTAAACCTTTTATTTAATTTAGACTCAAAAAATAAATTTTTAATTTTTTAGTTTTATACTTATTTTTTTAATTTTTGAATTGCTTTTTCTGCAAAACTATTATTTACTATCTTGTTATAATCAGCTTCTTTTTCTAGCTCTCCTGCTTCCTTCATAACAGTTTGTAATAAATTAAATGATTCTTCTTTTAATATAGGATTATCTTTCCACGCATCAATATCTATATAACTTTGTATTGATGTTGTAAGCATATCTATTTCAGAGTCTGGAAAAAAACTTGCTATAGTTTCCGCAATTTCTTTTGCAGTATGTTCTTTTACCCATTGCTCTCCTCTATAAATTGCATTTGTAAAGCCTTGTATTATATCTGGATTTGCTTCAATATAACTTTTTTTAGCAAAGTATGCTGTATATGGTATTTCTCCTGATGCTTCTCCTACAGATGCTACGATGTAACCTTTTCCAGCCAATTCTGTCATAGATGCCGTTGGTTCAAATAATGTTACGTATTCTGCATCGCCTCCTGAAAAAGCTCCTGCCATCAAATCAAATTTAATACTATCATCTAAAATTAAATCATTTTTAGGATCTATTCCATTTTTCTTTAATATATACTCAAATGTCATATATGGAACTCCACCTTTTCTGCCTGGTATAACAGTTTTTCCTTTTAAATCTTGCCAGCTAAAATTATTTGTAGGTTCTTTGCTTACTAAAAATGAGCCATCTTTTTGAGTCATTTGTGCAAATACTTGTGCATAGTCCTCTTTTCCTTCATTATATATATATATTGAAGCTTCTGGTCCTGCAAAACCTATATCGCTTTGGTTTGCTAAAACAGCTGTCATTACTTTGTCTGCACCTTGGCCTGTAGTTAATTCTATTTTTAATCCTTCTTGCTCAAAATATCCATTAGCTATAGCTACATATTGTGGTGCATAAAATACAGATCTAGTTACTTCATTTACTCGTATTGTTTGTAATCCTTGAGAGTCTGTATCTTTATTTAATATTATATAAGTAATTATTCCTGTTGCTACTATTATAATTATTAATAAAATAATTAAATATTTTTTCAAGTTTTTCATTCCTTTCTTTTTAATTCTATTCATACCAAAGGAGATTTATAGTATTTTGGTATGTTATTCTTTTTTATTTCTTATTACTTAAGATACATTTCTCCCATAAGTAATATTTTTATCTGTTATTTTTTGGTATGTTTTTTCTTTTATTTAGGTTTTTTTTGATATTTTTTTCATAACACTTTTTTCTAAAATTACTATTGCTTCGTATATAATTGCTGCAACTATTGCCAATATAATAACTCCTGTCATAACTAAATCTAATTGAAATACTTGACCTCCATATACAATTAAGTACCCCAATCCTGCTTTAGATACTAAAAATTCTCCTGTTATAACTCCTACTAAAGATAATCCAATGTTTACTTTTAATGAGTTAAAAAAAGTTGATATATTAGCAGGTATTACTATTTTAACTAATATTTGAAATCTGCTAGCATTAAAAGTTTGTGCCATTTTTATTAATTCTTTATCTGTATTTAAAAATCCATTTAGAATTTCTAATATAGTTACTATTAATGAAATAGCTAACCCCATAGTTATAATAGCTCCCATTCCTGCTCCTACCCATATGATTATAACTGGTCCGTAATGCTACTTTTGGTAAGCTATTTAAAACCACTAAATATGGTTCTGATACTTTTGAAAGAAATGGAGACCACCATAGTAAAATTGCTATAAAAGTTCCTAAAATAACGCCCGAAATAAATCCTATTAAAGTTTCAGTTAAAGTTACTCCTAAATGTGTTAAAAGTCCGGTTTGCTGATAAATTTAAAAAGGTTTCTACTATTCTTGAAGGTTGACTAGTAATAAAACTATCTATTATTCCTTTATTTGCAAATATCTCCCATCCAATAATAAATACTATTAGAACTAGTAATTGAGTTAAAATAATAGATATTTTTGTTTTTTTAATTTTTCTTAAGTATTTTTTTCTATCTTCTGATATATTTTTATCATACATGTACATCCAGCTCCTTCCATATAGCATCAAAATATTTACTAAATTTAGGACTTTCACGACAATTTATTGGATTTCTATTGCTTATTTCAAAATCAATAGTATGAATATTTTTTACTGTTGCTGGTCTTTTAGTTAATACTACTATTCTATCGCTCATACTTATTGCCTCTGATATATCATGTGTTACTATAATGGCTGTAATATTTTCATTTTTTAATATTTGGAAGATATCATTTGTAACCATAATTCTGGTTTGGTAATCTAGGGCTGAAAAAGCCTCATCTAATAGTAAAATTTTGGGTTTAGTAGCTAAAGTTCTAATTAATGCTACTCTTTGTCTCATACCTCCAGATAATTGATTTGGATATTTATCTTTAAATTCATATAATCCATATTTTTTTAATAATTTTTTTATATATTCTTCATTTTCCTTTGTTGTTTTATGATTTATTTCTAAACCAAATTTAATGTTATTATATATAGTTCTCCATTCTAAGAGACTATCTTTTTGCAACATATAGCCAAGTCTTCCATTTATTTGTATATCTCCTGATGTTTTTTGTTCTAATCCTGCTATAACAGATAATAAAGTAGATTTACCACAACCACTTGGACCTATTATGCTAAGAAATTCTCCTTCTTGTACATCAAATGTAATATTGGATAAAGCTTCTACCTCACCATTTTTAGCTTGGTACTTTTTATTTACATTCTTTAGTTTTAATACTTCCTTCATAAGTGCCTCCTACTTAAATTCATCATAGTATATGTTATGAGAGTATACATAATTTTGTGAACTATAAAAAGTGAAAATAAAATTTTCTATATTACATTATTAGAAAGTTTTATTTTCACAGCATTATTTAAAAATTATTCAGTTCTTGTTGCTACTATGGTAGCTATAGAATCACCTAATTGGGTAAAAATTGCAGCTAGTAAATTTAGTTCTTCTAAAGTTTTGTCTTTTGATATTATACATGCTAAAGTAGATATTAAAGTTACTAGTTCACAACTTTCCAACTTAGATACCTCCTATTTTCTAAATTCTAAAAATTTGACCTGGATATATTAAATTTGCATTTTTTATGCGGTTTAGCCTTACAATATTAGCTATAGTAGTATTGTATCTTCTAGCAATAGACCATAATGTGTCTCCTTTTTTTACTTTATATAATATATGCCCACAGTCATATCTACAGTTATTTTGTATTACCAATTGTTGTCCTGGATATATTAAATTTACATTTTTTATATTATTTTCTTGTGCTATAGCACTTACAGTTGTATTAAACATTATAGCTATTTCTGATAATGTATCTCCTTTTTTTACGGTATAAATTGTTATATTGTCATCTTTTTTTATTGGAACTATCAAATTACTTCCTGCGTATATTAAGTTTGGATTAGATATATTGTTTAATTTAACAAGTTCTTCTACTGTAGTATTATATTCTTTAGCAATTTTACATAGCGTATCTCCCCATTTTATTTTTATCTTTTTAGTTTGTGTATTTTCGTTTTCATCTGGTTTTGGTTTTTCATTTTCTGGCATTTGTGTAATCTCAGACATAAATATTTCTTTGGTGAATTTGTTTCTATCTACATATGTAGAAATTCCATTTACTCTTCCTACATCTGTATATTGCCATCCAACCCAGTTAGACCATGTTCCATTATTTTCTGGCTCATTTACTTCATATTGTGCAATCCACAATGGGTATTTTGCTATTTCGTCTTTCCAAATGTAACTTGCTGCATAAGCATTACTGTATACCACCAATTCTTTTCCTGTTAATTTTTCTACTGTCCTTAAAAAGGTTAATCCTATAATATTTATTTCATCTCTATTTAAATTGCCAAAACTCTCAAAATCCATTGCCAACTTGCAATCTGGAATTTTCTTGGATATAACAGATGCAAAAAATTGAGCTTCTTTTTCGGCTTGCTTTGTTGTTCTTGCTGTTACATAATGATAAAAACCTACTTTTAATCCACTTGCCTTAGCTCTAGTATAATTTTGTTCAAATTTAGAGTCAATGTAATTTGAACCTTCACTAGACTTTATATATACAATTTCTATTCCTGACTGTTTTACCTTATCAAAATCAATATTTTCTTGATAACCACTAACATCAATCCCTTGATAAAGTGTTTTATCAGATGGTCTAAAAGCTAATACTTTTGGTGGTAACATATATAACATAAATGCTATTGATATTAAACTAATTGTTAATATTTTTGATACCTTTTTAATCATTATTTTCCTCCTTTCATAATATATTTTATGAAAAGAGTTTTTTTATGTGTTTAAAATTATTTAGCTATATTATTTCATAATCTAATAATTTTATTTTGTTTGAAATATAATTAGCATTATTTTCAATTGGTTTACTTAAATCTGTACTTAAATATTTTTTATTATCATCTGCAAATACAGTAACTACTGTTTTTTTAATTTCTGATTGTAATTTTACACATCCTAAGAAGTTAGCACCTGATGAAATTCCTACTCCAAGTCCTAATTCAAAAGCTAATTTTTTAGACATATTTATACTGTCTTCATCATTAACTAATATAATTTTATCTATTTCATTTTTTTGTAATATATCTGGTATAAAATCGTCTCCTATTCCTTCTATTTTATGTGGTTTTATAATTTTATTTTTAGATATTAATGGCATGCTGTCTGGTTCTATTGCAGTAATAATTACATTTGGATATCTTTTTCTTATTTTTTTGCCTATTCCCATTAAAGTCCCTCCTGTACCTACTCCTGATACAACAGCTTCTATATCTTCTGGAACTTGATTTAAAATTTCTTGCCCTGTAGTTTCATAATGTGATAACACATTATTTATATTTGAAAATTGATTTGCTAAAAAACCATTTATGCTTTTACCTAAATTGTTAGCTTCTTTAATACACCTTTTAAATCCACCTTCATTATGAGAAAAAGTTGTTACTTTTGCTCCATAGTTAGTCATTATATTAACTCTTTCTTTGCTTACCCAGTCAGGCATAAAAATATACACTGGATGATGATAATATTTACCTAATGCAGCCAAAGAAATACCTGTATTTCCACTAGTTGCTTCTATTATAGGTATATTATCTTTTAGTTCTCCTTCTTCTTTAGCCTTTGAAATTATGTAATAAGCTACTCTATCTTTAATACTTCCTGTTAAATTATAACTTTCTAATTTAGAATAGATATAATTTATTTTTCCTTCATATTGATATTTTATTTTTATTAAAGGTGTATTTCCTATAGTTTTTATCATTTTTAACCACTCCTTATTTTGTATATTTTATACAAATTGATTGAAAATGGTTAATAATTTTTTATTTAATTTGTTTTATATGGTTTAAATAAAATTTATTTTTATTTTTATAAACTTCAATCACATCTATTCTTATATATTTATTTTCTAATTTGTGATGATATATATAGTATTTTATTGCATTCCATATATGTTTTTGTTTTCTTTCATCTACTGCTTCACATGGTATTCCATATTTAAAATTTTGCCTTGTTTTTACCTCAATGAATACATATTCATCTTTATTCTTTGCAATAATATCTATTTCTCCTTGTTTACATTTAAAATTTCTTTCTATTATTTCGTAGTTTTTATTTTTTAAGTATTGAGTAGCAAAATCTTCTCCTTGTTTTCCTAATAGTTGTCTTTGTATCATTAAATTCTCTTTCTATATTCTTATATATTTATTTCCAACTATGCTTTTTATATATTCGTCCATTTCAAGCATAGTTAATATTTGCATTGTTTCTGATATTGTTTTGTTAGTCATTTTAGATAATTCATTTGCTGAAATTGGATTATTACCTATTAATTTATATATTTGTTTATATTCTTCTTTTACTGTTGTTCTTTGATTTATGTTAATATAGTATACTAAAATATCTTCTGGTTGTGTAACCAAATTTGCTCCATTTTTTATTAATAAGTTTGTACCATATCCTGTAGATATATCTAGTCTATTTGGTATACAAAATACTTCTTTTTTTTGCTTTATGGCATATTTAGCTGTAATAGTACTTCCGCTTCTATATGTAGCTTCAATTATTAATGTTCCTAAAGATATTCCACTAATAATTCTATTTCTTTTTGGAAAATTCGCTTTATCCATTTCTTCATTTAAAGAATATTCTGAAATTATGCACCCATTATTTTCTAGAATTTGATTAAATAAAACCCTATTTTCTTCTGGATATATTTTGTTAAATCCGCTTCCTAATACTGCTATAGTTTTTCCCTGTTTATTCATAGAATTTATGTGTGCTATTGTATCTATTCCTACTGCTAATCCACTTACTATACACATTCCTTTTTCTGATAATTCTTTAGCAAATTTTTTGGCATATTTTTTTCCATATTCTGTGCAATTTCTTGTTCCTACTATTGCTATTGAATCTTGGTTTAATAGTTCATAATTTCCCTCCACATAAAGTTTGGTTGGAGCATCTTTAATTTTTAGTAACCTTTTAGGATAAAATTTATTTGATTTGTTTATTATTTTCATTTTAAACTCTTTTCTTTTTAAAGTAAAAATATGGTTTTAACTTTACTAATTTTTCCAATATTTTTTGTCTAAACTTCTATACTGTATTGCCTCTGCAATATGTGTTTTTTTTATACTAATAGAATTTTCTAAATCTGCTATAGTTCTAGCTACTTTTAATATTCTTCCATATGCTCTAGCACTTAAACCCATTTTTTCAAATGCTATTTGCAACATTTTTTTGCTATCTTCATCTAATTTACAATATTTTGAAATAAGTTTAGGTGTTAGGCTAGAATTTGAATAAATATTTTCTTGTTTATATCTTTCTAATTGAATATTTCTTGCTTTATTTACTCTTTTTTTAATTTCTTCTGAAGTTTCTGAATTTTCTTCACTTTCTAACTTTTGATATTTAACTGAATTTACTTCTATTTGAATGTCTATTCTATCTAATAGTGGTCCGCTTATTTTCCCAATATATTTAGATATTGCTTGAGGTGTACACGTACATTCTTTGTCTGTTGAACCATAATACCCACAAGGACATGGATTCATTGAAGATACAAACATAAATTTACACGGATATGTAAAACTTCCGTTTACTCTGCTAATTGTTACAATTCCATCTTCTAAAGGACCTCTTAGTACTTCTAATGTATGTTGGTTAAATTCCGGTAACTCATCTAAAAATAATACTCCGTAATGTGCCAAACTAATTTCACCAGGTTTTGGTACTGCTCCACCACCTACTAAAGATACTCCAGATATTGTATGATGTGGTGCGCAAAATGGTCTTGTTGTAATAATTGGAATATCTTGTTTTAAAGTTCCTGCAATGCTATGTATTTTTGTAATTTCTAAAGCTTCTTCAAAAGTTAAGTCTGGTAAAATTGAAGGTATTCTTCTTGCTATCATAGTTTTTCCGTGAACCTGGGCTACCGAATTAGTAGGCAATTATGTCCGTCCAGCTGCTGCTATTTCAACTGCTCTTTTTACATCTTCTTGTCCTTTTACTTCAGAGAAATCTAATTGCATATTTTTGTTTTTTTCTATACATTCTCTCCAATTAGTGGTTAAACTTTGTATTATTATTTGACCATTTAAATAATTAACTACTTCTTTTAAGTCATTTACTCCTAATATTTCTATACCCTCTATTATTGATGCTTCTTTTTCATTTTGTTTTGGTAATATAACTTTTTTAATTCCTTGTTTTTTTGCTTCAATACAAATTGGTAAAACTCCATTTATTGGATTTAATTTTCCATTTAATGATAGTTCTCCTATCATTAAAATATCATTAAAATATGTTGTTTGGTTTATAATTTCTAGTCCTTTTAATATTCCTACTGCTATTGGAAGATCAAAAATTGAGCCTTCTTTTTTTATTTCTGCTGGAGCTAAATTTACTACTATTTTTCTGCTAAATAATTCATAACCAGAATTTTTAATTGCTGTTCTTACTCTTTCTTTTGCTTCTTTTATACTAGTATCTGGAAGCCCTACAATATTCCAAGATGGCATACCAGCTGAAATATCAACTTGCACATCAATTAAAAAGCCTTCTAGTCCGTGTAAGGCCATACTTTTTGTTATAGATAACATTTAATTGAAAATCTCCTTTGGAATTTTTTGAATTAAAATATTTTTGAATTAATTTATTTGATTTAAAACCATTTAAATTATATATTACTTGTATTAATTTTTCAAGTATTTTAGTTACATTTTTCCACTTTTTTACATTTTAAAGCTTTATCGACATTTTTTTCATCTTTTTTTATATTTTTTATGTTATACTTATATTAAGATTAAAACGTTTTAACTGTTTTTTAAGTTTTTAAAAAACTTATCTTATTTTTTCTAAAAATAGCAATGACTTTCTTTTTTCTATCATTGCTATTTTCTACTATTTCCATTCTCTTTTAAAATTTAATTTTTCTTTGTTTTTTAAAGCTTGAACTAGGTCAACATCTAATAATTCATATATTCCCATAAGACAAATAAACACATCTGTCATTTCGTTTTCTAAACTTGAATTATATTCTTTATGTGAATCAACTAATAAATTATTGTCTGTTTTTCTTACTTCTTTTGCAAGTTCTCCTATTTCTTCTGTAAGTAAAATCATTCTTTCTAATAAGCTAGTTCTAAAATTTCTTGTTTCTATCATATCTTTTATATATTTTTGTAATTCTTCTACACTACTTTTTTTACTTAATTTATCTAATTCTACTTTTAGACTATTTTTATCCATATATATTACCTCTTTATTAATTTTATTTAATAGAAATTTATAAAAAGTGCACATATTTTTATTATACTATGTAAGTTTTTTATTTTTGTATTTATATACATTCTACTTTTTATATCAAATATTTTTCTTCTTTCAATATTTTTTTTAATAATTCTCTCATATCAACATACGTAATTGTTTGAATTGCATCATTAAAGCTTAACCACTTTATTGCCTTTACTTCATCTTCTTGTTCTTTTATCTTATCAGTTAATACTTTTGCAATAAATAATACTACTTGTTTATTTTTTCCTTTATCAGTTACATATTCTATAGTATATCTTTTATTTTTTTCTATTTCTACATCTAAATTCGTTTCTTCTTTTACTTCTCTAATTGCCGTTTCAATTTCTGTTTCATTTTCTTCCATATGTCCTTTTGGAAATCCCCAGTGTCCTTTTGTCTGTTGAATCAGAAGAACTTTCCCATTTTCTATGATAATACACCCACAAGATTTTTCCTTTTTACTATTAACGCTACTCATATATAAATATTTTTCAATGTTATATCTTCCTCTTTTTTCAGTTTGTTTTCCATACTGTATTGCATATTGTGGACAATAATTAATACAACATAAACATTGATAACATTTATCTCCCCAAATTGGCTTTCCATTGACCAGTGAAATTGTTGATGTAGGGCAATTTTCTGCACATATTCCGCATCCATTGCATTTTTCTTTATTTACATAAAAAAATTTAGCCGCTCGTGCAAATTTATTAAATCCCTTATTTATAATATTTGATTTCAATATTGCAAATGTTCCTTCATTTACTTGATAAACTTTTTTATTTTGTATAATTTCGTTAGAAATTATTTCTAATTTTTTGTATCTGTATTTATTTTTTTCAAAATAATAGATTCTTTTTCTATATCTTCACCAATAATATAATTACTCGGCATAATAATACTATAACTACTATCAAGATGATATATTTTTGAAAGTTTTTTTAGCGCTATTCCAGCATTAGCACCACAAGTACAAACTCCAAAAGTAAATGCTTTTGTTTTTTTCAATTTCTTTGCAAATACAGATACTGGCTCAGGAATTCCCCATGCATATATAGGAAAAACAAAACCAATTTGGTTTTAATTCCCCTTAAATTGGAATCTAAAATTTCAGAAGCTATCTTTGCAATTGATTCTGCAATTGGCATATATTCTTTAACGGGT
>CALXQH010000007.1 GCA_944390525.1 uncultured Clostridia bacterium
GAACTTCATATTTATCAGCTTGTCTCCAAACTGTTTCTGTTTGTGGTTGAACTCCACCTTTTGCTGCTAAAATTGTAACAGCACCATCAAGTACTTTTAAAGATCTTTGAACTTCTACAGTAAAATCTACGTGTCCTGGTGTGTCAATAATATTTATGCGGTTACCTAACCATTGGCAAGTTGTAGCAGCAGAAGTAATAGTAATACCTCTTTCTTGTTCTTGAACCATCCAATCCATAGTAGCTTCACCTTCATGAACTTCACCAATTTTATGAGTTTTACCTGTATAGAAAAGTATTCTCTCAGTTGTTGTGGTTTTACCAGCATCTATATGAGCAACTATTCCTATATTTCTTGTTTTTTCTAAAGGAAACTCTCTTCCAGCCACCTTTTTGTCCTCCTTATTTTAATTTTAACTTAAATTTTTATTTTTAATTTGTCAATAATAATTCAGATAATGCTTGTTACTGTATAATTTAAAATTTATAATGTGCAAAAGCACGATTTGCTTCAGCCATTCTATGCATATCTTCTTTTTTCTTAAAAGCTCCACCATTTCCTGCTACAGCATCTATAATTTCAGCTGCCAATTTTTCAGCCATTGTTTTTTCATGTCTGTTTCTAGCATAAATAACTAACCATCTTAATCCTAAAGTTTGTCTTCTTTCTGGTCTAATTTCTATTGGTACTTGGTATGTAGCACCACCTATTCTTCTAGCCTTAACTTCTAAAACTGGCATTACATTTTCAAGAGCTGCTTGAAAAACTTCTAATGCATCTTTATTTTCTTTTTCTTTTATAATATTAAATGCATCATAAACTATTGATTGAGCAACTGTTTTTTTACCATCTAGCATAACGTTATTAATTAATTTTGTAACTATTTTGCTATTGTATATTGGATCTGGTAAAACTTCTCTTTTTGCTATAAAACCTCTTCTTGGCACTATTCTTCCCTCCTTTTTTATTTCACACTAAAATGTATGATAGGTACTCTGAAAAGTTTTTATACTTTTCCGTATAGCGCTATATAATCTATTCTAAATTTAAGTACCTTAAATTTTAGTAAGTATTATTAGCACTTTTTTAGTTTTTTAAACCTAATTTTATTTTTTAGGTTTTTTAGCTCCATATTTAGAGCGAGCCTGCATTCTGTCTTTGACACCTGCTGTATCTAATGTTCCTCTAATTATATGGTATCTAACACCTGGAAGATCTTTTACTCTTCCTCCTCTAATTAAAACAACACTGTGTTCTTGTAGGTTATGTCCTATACCTGGAATATATGAAGTTACTTCATATCCATTAGACAACCTTACTCTTGCTACTTTTCTTAAAGCTGAGTTAGGTTTTTTAGGCGTAACAGTTTTTACAACAGTACATACACCTCTTTTTTGTGGTGCTCTATTATTAGTCATTCTTTTATTCATAGAATTATAACCATGTTGCAATGCTGGTGATGTTGATTTTGTTGTAGAACTTTTTCTACCTTTTCTTACTAATTGATTAATTGTTGGCACTTAAATTTCACCTCTTTTCTAAAATAATTTTTTAGAATTTAAAATAGCCGTTAAATAAAATACATAATTCACGTATTTTACATTAACGGCTTATATTGTATCATTTTTATTTAGTAAAGTCAATATTCAACTGTTAAGTTTAAGTAATTTTCTTATTTTTGATTTTCTTCTTGTACTTGCTCTACTGTTTTAGATATTTCTTCAAAATCTGGATCTACTGTACTTTTTTCTGTTTCTTTTATAGCTTTTAAACTTTCTCTCCATTCTGCTCCTTTTTTACTTTTTAAAGCTCTATATTCAGAAGCAGTTTGATCAGAAAAATTGTTTTGTTTTATAAATTCTTCTATGTCAAACCCAGGTTCATTGTGTAAATCTTCAAATGAAGACTTTATTTGGTCACTTGTTGGTTTTTTTACAGTTTCATAATTAATAGGTGCTGGTAAGAAATGTTTTGAATAAAATCTTGAATTTTTAATTTTAATTCCTATTCTTTTAAATATGTTTCCTGGTTTATAATACTCTGCTAATCCAGCTTTTTTATTTGATTTAGCTATCTTCATTAAATAATTTAATTTTCTAGCTGTCTTAGATTTGTATATAGATAAATTAGTAAAATCATAACTCACTTTAAATTCTCTATCTTTTGCTTTTTTGTTTTCTTTCATAAAAGCTATATATTTTTCTACATATTCTGTTTTATGAGCAATGTCAAAATTCTTTAAAGCTTTTTCTAATCCAATGTCATAATATTTGTCTGGTTCTTCTATTTTTTTATCTTTTAATCTAGTCCTATCTTTTGCTTTCATTTTAGTAATAAGTGAAAGTGCATTATAAGTTTCTAAATCTAATTTTCCATCTTTTACAAATATAACATAATATTCTGGATTTCCATTTGGTTGTATACGAAATCCTATTTGCATTATTTCACATATTTCTTTTTGCTCTACCTCTGGCTTTAGTTGGTTTGCTTGTTTTTCTTTAGAATTATTTCCAAATAATAGATTAATTCTTTCCATATTTTTTTGAAATTCTTCAGGTTTAGTTTTGGTTTCTGGAGGATTTACTATAGTTTTTGGAGCTTGATTAAAAGTTGGTTTTACATTTTCTGTAGTAGTTTTAGGTATATCTTTTTTTGGGATATCTTTAAGTTCGTCACCATTAAGCCATTTTTGTGTATCCTCATAAGCTAATAAACTATTTATTTTATCTTCTGATTTTTCTTGAAATTCTTTGTCTTCAAACGCTTCATCAATTTCTTTATTCTTTTTTGTTTCTTGTTCAAGTCTATATTGCTCCCACATTTCGTCCTCTTCTTGAACTTGTTTTAATTCTTCTTCATCTATTTCTTTACCTTTTATTTCATAAATTAAATCATCTAAATCTAATATTTCATCTTCTAGTCCTTCTATTTCTGTTTCTAATTTTTTAATTTGACTATTATTTCTATTTAATTGTAAAATTTTAGCTCTTTTTGATTTTAATAATTCAATATTTTCTTCTTTAGCAGAAGTATAAATCTTTGAAGAAGGTTTTCCTTTCTTTATTTCTATAATTCTTTTATTTTCTAATATTTCTGCGGTTATAGCTTTTTCTTGTTCTTGTAATTGTTTATTTCTATTTTTTAAAACCTCTATTTTTAATAAATTTTCATTTATTTTATCTTGGGCTTCTTTTTGAGCTTTTTCTGCCTCTTCTACTATTTGCGTTTTTAGTCCTTCATTATTTGTTTCTCTTACTTCTTCAATTTTTTTAGTTAAATTTTGCCTTTTTTCAAAATCTTTTGTTTCATCTAACTCTTGTTGTAAATCTTTTTCTAAACTAGTTGCATATTGAATTTTAGCAAATCTTTCTCTTAATTCTTTTACTTTTTCATTTTCCATATTATTGGTTATCTCCTATTTACAATATTATTATTTATTTTATCACATTTTTATTATTAATTCAATATTTTGTATTGAATTAAAGCATTTTTTAAATCTTTTATTGCTCTATTTGATAATTTGGTATATTTTAATTTTTTATCTTTTATTTTTTCTTGTAATTGTGGTAAAATTCCATAATTTGCATTCATAGGTTGGAAGTTATTATTTTCTGTAGATATATATTTGCTTAATGCTCCTATCATTGTAGTCGTTGGAAATATTATTTGTGTTTTATCATTATTATATTGGTTAATTGCATTTAATGCAGCTAATAGTCCTGATGAAATAGATTCTACATAACCTTCTACTCCTGTTATTTGACCTGCAAAATATATGTTTTTATTTAATTTTAATCTATATGTTGGTTTTAATAAATTGCTTGAATTTATATATGTATTTCTGTGCATTACTCCATATTTTACAAATTCCGCATTTTTTAATCCTGGTATCATACTAAATACTCTCTGCTGTTCTGCAAATTTTAAATTTGTTTGAAATCCTACCATATTAAATAAATTACCTTGACTGTTGTCTTGTCTTAGTTGAACAAGTGCATACGGTCTTTTGCCTGTTCTTTTATCTGTAAAACCTACTGGTTTTAATGGTCCAAATCTAAGTGTGTTAGTTCCTCTTTTGGCCATAATTTCAATAGGCATACAACCTTCAAAAATTTCTTTTTTTTCAAAATTTTGTAACTTTACTACTTCTGCATTTACTAGCTCAGTCCAAAAAGCTTCATATTCTTCTTTGTTCATAGGAAGATTTAAATAACTTGCTTCATTTTGCGTTTTTATTCTTTTTTCCCAATCTTTTATAGTTTCTTCTTGTTGTTTTTCTTGTTGATACCTTTCTCCCCAAAAAGCAATATTCATATCAATAGAATCTTTTTCAATAATTGGTGCCGCAGCATCATAAAAAAACAGTTTATCTTGTCCTGTTATTTTTAAAATTTCTTCTGATAATTTATCTGATGTTAATGGACCTGTAGCAATTATTACTATTCCATCTTCAGACATTTCTTGCAATTGGCTTTTTAAGTTTTCATCTATTAAAATGTCATCAACATTATTAACTACTTGTTTGCCAACTTCTTGCCTAATAATTTCTATTTGTTCCATTTTTTCTAACTCTTGAGTTACTCTTTTAGAAAAAGCTTCTCTGTCTACAGCTAAAGCCTGTCCTGCTGGTACAGCGGTTTCATCTGCTATTCGTATTAAAAGAGAATCTAAGATTCTTAGCTCTTCTTTTAATAATCCACAAGCATTTGTGTGCAAATTTGATTTAAATGAATTACTGCATACTATTTCAGCTAAATTTTGATTACTATGTGCTGGCGAAAATTTTTTGGGTTTCATTTCATAAAGTTTTACTTTAATCCCTCTTTTTGCTATTTGGTACGCTGCTTCTGTTCCTGCTAATCCGCCGCCTATTACGGTAATATATTTTTCCATTTTTTTCTCCATTTTATTATATTTTAATTTTAACCAAATAAACTTATAATCTCTTCTTTAGATAATTGATTTATAAATGTATTTCTAGTAGATAACATATCTTCTGCAAGTTTTGCCTTTTTTTGTTGTAATTCATATATTTTTTCTTCTATTGAATTTTTTGTAATTAATTTATATACCTGTACATTATTTTTTTGTCCTATTCTATATGTTCTGTCTGTTGCTTGATTTTCTGCTGATAAATTCCACCAAGGGTCATAATGTATTACAACATCTGCTCCTGTTAAATTTAATCCTGTTCCTCCTGCTTTTAATGAAATTAAAAATACTTTTATTTCTTTGTCTGCATTAAATTTGTCAACTAATTCTATTCTTTCTGATACTTTAGTTTGACCTGTTAATTTTAAATAAGATATTTTACTTGATTTTAATTCTTTTTCTATTTTTTGGAGCATAGATGTATAACCTGAAAATAGTAATATTTTATGTCCGCTTTCTACTGTATTTTTAATAAGCTCTATACATTGTAGTAATTTACTGCTTTCTCCTTCATAATTTTGTAAAAATAGATTAGGATGGCAACAAATTTGTCTTAGTCTCATAAGTAAAGCTAATATTTTTATTTGACTATTTTCAAGTCCATTATTTTTTATTTCGTTTGTTATTTCTTTTTTTGCTGTAGCTAAATATGATAAATATACTTTTTGTTGTTCTTCTAACATCTCATTATATAAAACACTTACTGTTTTATCTGGAAGTTCTGTTAATACTTCTTTTTTTACTCTTCTTAAAATAAATGGTTCTATCATCTTTTTTAATCTTTTTAAGCTATCTTCATCTTCTTCTCTAACTATAGGCGTTTCATACAATTCTTTAAACTTACGATATTTAAATAAATATCCTGGCATTATATAGTCAAAAATTGACCAAAGCTCCGATAATGAATTCTCAATAGGGGTTCCTGTTAATGCGAATCTAGTTTTTGTTAATATTTTTTTTATTACCTTTGCATTTTGAGTATTATTATTTTTAATATATTGCGCTTCATCTGCAATCATATATCTAAATAAAATAGATTTTTTTTCATAACTTTCAATATCTCTTTTTAATGAATCATATGAAGTAATTACTAAATCAAATTGTTCTATTTGAGATATTTTTTTTATTCTTTCAATAGCACTTCCACTAATTACATTAACTTTTAAACTTGGAGTAAATTTATTTGCTTCATTAAGCCAATTTAAAGTAAGAGAACTAGGACATACTACTAATGAAGGACTTTTATTTTCTTTATTTTTATTAACATAATCTAATATTACTGCTAATACCTGAACCGTTTTCCCTAGACCCATATCATCTGCTAAGACTCCCCCAAATTCATATTTATCTAATATTTTTAGCCATTGATATCCTATTTTTTGATATGTTCTTAAATTTGTATTCAAATTTTTTGGTAATTCAATTTTAGTATAACTTGTGCTTTTTTGAAGATTATCAATCATTTTTTTATACGATATATCTTCTTTTATTTCTGTATTTTTTAATTCTTTTAAACACTTTTCCAAATAAAGCCCTCTATGATTTTGCAGAGTAACTATTCCATCTTTTAAATTTACATAATTCTGTTCTGAGTCGATATTTAAATCATCTAAAAATTTTAAAGTGTCATTTTGCTTTAATTCTATATAACTTCCGTCTTTTAAACGATGAAAGGTCTTTTTTAGTTTGTACTTTTTCATTATTTCTGGTAAATCTGATAAATCAACATCTATTTTAGACAAGTCTATTTGTAATAAATTATTTTCTATTTTTACGCCTACAGAGTTCATTTTTAAAGAATGAATTTCTTTTTTCTTAAAATTATCTGTAGCTAATACCTCATACTTTTTCATATAATCTTCTATCTCTTCAGATAAAAACCTATATATTTTATTTTCATCTACTAAAATTAATCTTGTATTAATTTTATCTAGCATAAAACCTGTTTGTATGAACTGATTTAAAACTTCATTTTCTTTAATTATATTTCTAGCAACACTTATACTTTTATTTATTAATGGATTAAATTCATATTTATCATAGCAAAATTTTATATCTGCTATGATATTATTATTTTGGTCATAATCTAAATATATTTTAGTTGCTAATTTTTGTGGTATGTATTTTTCTTTTTTCTCTTTTGATAAAGAATTAGTAATATTTTTTTCTTCCAATTTTGGTGCTATCATTGCAAAAAAGTTTGTCAATTCTTTTTCGTCCATAATTATTTCGTTTGTATAATTTTTTCTTAAAACTTCTAATATTTTTAAAGTATTTTCTTCAAATTTTTTAGAGCATCTATATAATGTTTGAGCAAATAGTAAATATATGTATTCTCTTCCTCTTAAAATGTCATATTCAAAAACATCAATATTGCTTTTTAGTTTAAATTTATTGTTTTTTAATTCTGTAATATTAAATATTATATTAGGTTCTTTTATAGAAAAATATATATTTTTTTCTGTTGAATTTATTTGAAATAAAACACTTTTTTCTTTTAAGATTTCAAAAATATCATCTAATCCTGTATTAGATAATAATATGTTATCTGGTATAAATTTATTTCTATAATATGTATAATTGTTTGTAATTTCATTATTAAATTTTATAATTTCAGAATATTTTAATAAGAACTTTAATATTGGTTGCGACTCTAACTTAAATGCTTCCATGCTATGTATAAAATTTAGTCTTGCTCCATATTGATATGATTCTTTATTAAGTATTTTTTCATAAAATTCTGGAAGATTTTTTAATTTATATAGTTGTTTATCTCCAATTCTAAATTCTACTTTTAATTGTTTATTAAATTGGTCATAAAAAAATTTGGGTACTATTCTTATGTTTTTAGAAATATTGTCTTCTGTGGTTTTAGTTTTATTTTCAGACTCTATAAAAGTATTTAATAATTGTTTAAATACTCTATGGTTTTCTTTTTCACGGATTATATTTTGGTTTTCTAACATAATTCTCCCCCTAATTTTTACAAGGCAAAATTATATCATAATTTTTAGCGAGTTTCAAGTATATTAAGAGATTAAAATTTCAAATAATATGATAATAAAAAAAATTGATAATGTTATAAAAATTAAATTTACAGCATTATCAATTTGTTATATATAATGATATTTTAGATGTTTAAAACATTATAATATTAACATTCAAACAATTAGAAATATAAATATTATTTAGCTTTTTTTCTCTTAGTTACAGTTTTTTTCTTTTCTTTTTTACTTTCAGGAGTCCATACTTCACCTTTTTTTGGTGCATTCCAAGAAATGTATTCACAAGAACTAGGGTTATTTTCACAAACATAAAATTTTCTTCCTCGTTTTGTTTTTTTAATTTCTACTTTACTGCCACATACAGGACAAGGGACATCAATTGTTTCTACTATTGGTTTTGCGTTCTTGCATTCTGGAAATCCAGGACAAGCTAAAAATTTACCATACCTTCCATATTTAATAACCATCATTCTTCCACATTTTTCACAAGGTACATTTGATACTTCTTCTTCTAAATCTACATGTTCTAATTCTTTTTCTACTTTTTCTACAGTTTCTTTAAATGGTTTATAAAAGTTACGTATAATGTTTTTCCATTGTTCATTTCCTTCTGCTACCTGGTCAAATTCTTCTTCTATTTTTGCGGTAAACTCTACATTTATTATATCTGGAAAATTTTCAACTAATAATTTATTTACTATTTTGCCTAAATCTGTTGGAATTAATTGTTTTTGTTCTTTTTTTATATATCTTCTTTCTAAAATTGTAGTAATTGTTGGAGAATATGTGCTTGGTCTTCCTATTCCTTTTTCTTCTAATGCTTTTACTAAACTTGCTTCTGTATATCTTGCAGGTGGTTGTGTAAAACTTTGTTTTGACTCTAAATTTTTTTCTTTTACTTCTTGCCCTATAGTTAATTCTGGAATAATATTTTCTTCTTCTTCTTTTTCATTGTCTATTGTTTCTACATAAAGGCTCATAAATCCATTAAATTTGATAGTTTGACCATTTGCTTTAAAATTATAACTATTTACCTCTATATTTGCCGAAACAGTATCATAAATAGCTGCTGACATTTGACTTGCCAAAAATCTATTATAAATTAAACGGTATAATTTATATTGGTCAGTAGTTAAATTGTCTTTTATTTTTTCAGGTTCTAAATCTATATATGTTGGGCGAATTGCTTCATGAGCATCTTGTGCGCTTTGTTTTGTTTTATAATAGCGATTTTCGTAATATTTTTGGCCATATTTTTTTGTAATAATTTCTTTTGCCATAGCTCTTGCTTCTTCTGAAATTCTTGTTGAATCAGTTCTCATATAAGTTATTAATCCAACGGTACCTTTTTCTTCAACATGAATTCCTTCATATAATACTTGTGCTACAGACATAGTCTTTTTTAAAGTAAACCCTAATTTGCGAGATGCCTCTTGTTGCATAGTACTTGTGGTAAATGGTGGAGCAGGAGACCTTTTCTTTTCTCCTTTTTTTACATCTATTACAATATACTTTTCTTTTTCAATTTTTTGTAAAATTTCGTCAACTTCTTCTTTTGTATGTATTTCTACTTTTTTATTTTCTTTTCCATAAAAAATAGCTTGAAAACTTTTTTTAGAGTTTGGCTCAACTAGAGTAGCATAAATGTTCCAATATTCTTTTGGAATAAATTTTTCTATTTCTTCTTCTCTGTCAACAATTAATTTTACTGCTACAGATTGAACTCTACCTGCAGATAATCCTCTTTTTACCTTTTTCCATAATACTGGGCTGATTTTATATCCCACTATTCTATCTAAAGTTCTACGTGCTTGTTGTGCATCTACTAAATTCATATTTATTTTTCTTGGTTTTTTTATACTCTCCTTTACTGTTTCTTTTGTAATTTCATTAAAAGTAACTCTACAATTTATATTTTCTGGCATTTCTAAAATATGAGCTAAATGCCAAGCTATAGCTTCTCCTTCACGGTCAGGGTCACTTGCTAAGTATACTTGCTTAGCATCTCTTGCTTCTTTTTTTAAACTTTTAATTAAGTCACCTTTTCCACGAATATTTATATATTCTGGTTCAAAATCATGTTCAATATCAATTCCCATTTTAGATTTTGGTAAATCTCTTATATGACCCATAGAAGCCATAACTTTAGTATTTTTACCTAAAAATTTCTTAATTGTATTTGCTTTTGCTGGTGATTCTACAATAATTAGTTTTTCTACCATTTACTTTCTCCTTAACTTTAGTTTTAATTATTATAGTATAATAACTTAAATTTATTCGTTTTGCAATAGTTTATTATTAATTATTAACTCTAACATAAAAAATACAATTTTTTCACAATTTTTTCACAATTCTATTGTATTATATATTTGTTTTAGGATATTATATATTTAATAACTTAGGAGGTAATTTAAATGGAAGAAAACAATTCTAATTTAGAAAAAGAAAATATTAAAAATACTAGTTTTACTACTTCAAAATCCAATTATAAAATGTTTAATGAAGAAAAAAAGAAAAAAAATAAAATAGGTTTTGGTAAATCAGTTGTATTACCGTTTTTCAGTGGCATACTTGGTACAGCTTTAATTATAGGAATATGTGTTAATGTTCCTTCTATAAAAGAAAATATTGTTAAGCAATTAGTAACTATAAACACTACTAGTTCTTCTGATGAAAAAGATTCTAATTCAACTGCTATTAATACTCAATTAATATCTTTGCAAGGTTATTCAGATACTGCAATTGGGGTTGCTAAAAAGGTACAGCCTTCTATTGTAGCTATAACAGTAGAATATTCTGTCAATTCGATATTTAACATGACTTCTGGAACTGCAGTAGCCAAAGGTTCTGGTATTATAATTAGTGAAGATGGATATATTTTAACTAATAATCATGTAATTAATTCTTCAAGCTCTAGTTCAAACTATTTTTATGAAATTGAAAAAGCAACCAAAGTAACTGTTAAATTATATAATGATGATACTGAATATACTGGTGAAATTATAGGTACAGATTCTCAAACAGACTTAGCTGTAATTAAAATAGACAAAGATGGTTTAACTCCTGCAGAATTAGGAGATTCAAGCTCTGTTCAAGTAGGTGAATTTGCAATGGCTATTGGTAGTCCTTTAGGGTTAGACAATAGTGTAACTGCTGGTATAGTTAGTGCTGTTAATAGAGAAGTTTTAGATGATGACGGAAACAAATATGTAGCTATTCAAACTGATGCCGCTATTAATTCAGGAAATAGTGGTGGTGCTTTAGTTAATAGCAAAGGGCAGGTTATTGGTATTAATACATTAAAATTATCTGGAACAGGAGTTGAGGGAGTTGGCTTTGCTATTCCTATTAATTCTACTAAAGATATTTATGAACAGCTTATTCAATATAGTAAAGTAAAAAGACCTTATATTGGTATTGGTGGAATTGATTTAGATGAAGAAACTGCAAAAGCAAACAATTTAGTAGTAGGTGTTTATGTTAAAACTATAGAGGATTTTTCAGCTGGAGAAAAAGCTGGTTTAAGAATTGGTGATGTTATTATTGAAGCTGAAGGAACTAAAATTACAACAATGGATGAACTAAATGAAATTAAAAATAAAAAACAAATTGGAGATACACTAAAGCTAAAAGTATATCGTGATGGCAAAGAAAAAGAAATTACTGTTACTTTACAAGAACAACCATAATTAATTTAAAGTTTTTTAATTAAAATTATATTAAGTTTATTTATATAATTGAGGGTTTTGAAACCCTCTTTTTAAATTGAAACTTTTCCATTTGTTGACATATTAACTATTATATGTTATAATTTATTAGTTACAAAATTAATATTTTTTTATATATTGTTAATAATATTAATAAGGAAGGTATATTAATGACTGATAAAACTTTTGTTTTTGGGCATACTAATCCAGATACAGATTCAATAGCTTCTGCTATTTCTATGGCTAACTTACAAACTCAAATTGGAGAAAATGCTCAGGGTTATCGTTTAGGTAATTTAAACCAAGAAACTAAATATGCATTAGATACTTTTAATGTTGAAGAACCAGAATTACTTTCAAAATTAGATGAAAATTCTAAAGTTATAATGGTTGATAATAATGAGTTTTCTCAAAGTGTATCAGGAATTGAAAATGCTCATCTTCAAATGGTTGTAGATCATCATAGATTAAATTTAAGCACTATAGAACCTGTTTACTGTATAGCAGAGCCTGTTGGTTGTACTTCAACTATTATGTATAAATTATATAAACAAGAAGATGTTACTATTACTCCCAAAATGGCTGGTATAATGTTAAGTGCTATAATTTCTGACACTTTAATGTTTCAATCTCCAACTTGCACACCTCAAGATAGAATTACAGCTGAAAAACTATCTAAAATAGCTGGTATAGATTTATATAATTATGGTTATAAATTATTAGAAGCAGGTACAAATGTTAGTGACTATACTGCAGATGAAATTATAAATATTGACTCTAAAGATTTTATGTATAATAAACTAAAAATATCTATATCTCAAATAAACAGTTCAAATATAGATGAAGTTTTTAAGAGGAAAGCTGAATTAGAAACAGCAATTCAAAAGAAAATTGAAAAGGAAAATATAGATTTGTTTATATTTTTGGTTACTGATATTTTAGAAGCAGATTCTAAAGTAATAGTTTTAGGAAACAGAGTAGATATATTTGAAAGAGCTTTTAATATTAAGTTAATTTCAAATACTACTTTATTAAAAGGAGTTGTTTCAAGAAAAAAACAAGTTCTTCCTGCTTTAATAGAAAGTATTAATCAAAAAATTCAATTTTAATAAATTTTATGCTGAATTAAAATAACTTTAATTCAGTATTTTATTATTTGCAATTTTTGCTATTTTGTTTTATAATATATTTAAATATGCGGGTATAATTTAGTGGTAGAATGCCATGCTTCCGACCTGGTCGCGCGAGTTCGATTCTCGCTACCCGCTCCATAAGGTAAAATCGTCGCACCAATGCGACGTTAATGATTAAATTATTCTGAAAAGATTGATTTTTTTGTGCGTTATTGCAAAGAAATGTGTG
>CALXQH010000008.1 GCA_944390525.1 uncultured Clostridia bacterium
TCTGTTTCATTATTCCATTCTGTTTGCTCTTTTAGCTCTATATTATTATTTTGTGCTATCTTTTTTATTTGTGTTGTCTCTTTGTACGTTATTACTCCTATAATAGCTATTATTATTAATATTAATAGCATTAATATTATTTTGAATTTGTTCTTTATTTTTATATTCATTATTCTGTCTCCTTTGTACGTTTTTACTTATTTTAATTATAGTTTTTTTTATAATATATTGTCAATATTTAAGAATTTTTGTTATATATATTTAATATAATTGTAACATAATTGTAATATTTATAAATTTTTATAAAACTATAGATTTACATCAAATTTTAATATATAATAAATTTACTTATGCGAATATGCTGGAACTGGCAGACAGGCACGTTTGAGGGGCGTGTGCTTTATGGCGTGTGGGTTCAAGTCCCACTATTCGCACCACTTAAGTTTTAGGGGGAATATTAAATGAAAGAAGAATTTTTATTATTACTACAATCTGTTAAAAGAGATGGTATTGAGAAATTAATTTCTTATTTAGAAAAAACTGATTTTTTCAAGGCTCCTGCAAGTACTAGATTCCACGGAAATTATGAGGGTGGATTGTTAGAGCACAGTTTAAATGTTTATCATTTGTTAAAAAACAAGCTATCTCAAAAGCCATATAGTGATATTATTAATGCATCTAGCGAAACTATAATTTTAATAACTCTACTTCACGATATTTGCAAGGCTAATTATTATGTTGTAGATTATCGTAATAAAAAAAATGAAGATGGAGTTTGGATAAAAGAACCATATTATACTATTAATGATACTATTCCATATGGTCACGGTGAAAAATCAGTAATGATGATTAGTAAATTCATTGATTTAAATCTAGAAGAAATGTATTGTATTCGTTGGCATATGGGATTCTCAGAGCCAAAAGAATTATATAATACTTTAAGTATTGTTTTTGAAAAGTATCCTTTGGTTTTAGCTTTACATGAAGCAGATTTAGAAGCTACTTATTTATTAGAATCTGGAAAGAAGTAGTTTTTTTATGGTTTTAAAATATATTGTTACAAATTGTAGTAAATATAAAACTTTAAAGGAAGTATTAAAAGCACAATTTGGTATATCTGACAGGCTTTTATTAAAATTAAAAAAATTGCAAAAAATATATTTAAATAATAATACAACTTATATAAATCACTTTGTTAAACTTGGCGATGTTATTAAATGTTACTTAGATTATTCTGAAGATAACTCTAATATTATTTCTACTCAAATGCAACTTGATATTTTATATGAAGATGAGGCTTTTTTGATACTTAATAAACCTGCTGGAATACCTGTACATCCTTCTATGGAACATTATACAGATAGCTTATCTAATGGTGTTAAATTCTATTTTGATAAAATTAATTTAAAAAAGAAAATTAGACCAGTTAATCGTATAGATAAAGATACTTCAGGGATTGTTATATTTGCAAAAAATGAATATGTTCAAGAATGTTTAATAAAACAAATGAAATTTAATAATTTTATTAAAAAATATATTGCTGTTGTTGAAGGTCATTTAGATAATAAAAATGGAGTAATTAATGCACCTATATCTAGGAAAGCAGGTAGTATTATTGAACGTCAAGTATCAAAAAATGGAGATTTTGCAATTACTCATTATTCAGTTTTAAATAGTCTTTCTAAATTTGATATTATAGAATGTATTTTAGAAACTGGTAGAACGCATCAAATTCGTGTACACTTCTCTTATATTGGTCACCCATTGTTAGGAGATACTCTTTATGGTAATGTTTCTACTTATATTAATAGACAAGCTTTACATTCATATAAAGTAAAGTTTATTCATCCTATTTCTAAAAAAAGTCTTGAATTTATAGCTCCTATTCCTAATGATATAAAAAATTTATTTTGTAATGAAAAAAGATAGGTATTTCCTATCTTTTTTTCGTTTATAGTAGTAAATCTATAAGCCGGGTTCTGTCTAGGATAGTCATTTATCTACAACTTACATTACTGTAAGTTTCTTGCCACCAATTTAGAAGTTGACGAGTAGTCTTAGCCTTCTGTTTCGGTGTTGCTCCAGATGGGGTTTACACAGCCTAATATGTTACCATATTAGCGGTAGGCTCTTACCCTGCCTTTTCATCCTTACCTAAAATATTTTAGGCGGTTATTTTCTGTTGCACTTTCCTTAAGATTTCTCTTACTGGACGTTATCCAGCATCATTACTCTGTGGAGCCCGGACTTTCCTCGTACGCTGTTTTTCAACCTTGCTATACGCGACTATCCAATTTGCTACTATTTAATTATACTATATTAGTTTTAAAAATTCAACATGTATTTTTATTGTTCTTACATATTTTATCCTTTTTTATTATTTGTATCTTTCTTGAATAATAAAAACGAAATTTATCAAAAATATACTTTCCAAGCAATGGTCCGCTCACACCTATTATTAAATAAAGCATTTCAAGTAATATATTCCAGTTAGGTACTCTATAAATATATATCCATCCTGTTTTAAACATTTCTTCATTAAAATATGGTATTTGATATTTTAAATTTATAAAATACAATATTAAGTCAAATATAAATAAATAAAATATATGATGTGACATTATTGAAAAAGTATTATTACTAATATAATTTACTAATTTATTTTTTCCTATATACTTTGAGAGTATTTTTGATATTCTAAGCCAAAATAAAATTCCTGTAATAGATGTTATAACTGGCAAATAAAAGTTTATTGTGTTGAACCCTGAAAAATCGCGCATATCGTATGTTAAGTCCTTAAATGTTAGCATCAAAATAATGTTTATTATTATAAGAATGGGTATATAAATTATAGTTTTAACTTTTTCGTCATATTTTTGTATTGTAGTTTTATATAAATATCCAATATGAAAAAATGGCAATAAAAACAATACCTTTAATATTAAAGTTCTTAGGTCTTCTAGTCCAGCGATATTTGAATTATATACAGATATCATATTTCCAAATATTAATAATATAAGTAAAAAATAGTTATTTAGTTTAAGTTTTGTTGCACATTTATGTATTAATAAATATATAACATAGGCTACAAAAAATGTTGGTATAAACCATGAGGGAAAGTTAAGTATAAACTGATCATTTCCTATAAATGGTTGTACAAATAATGTATATAAATTAATTTCTGTTCCATAATTTATAATTTCATTGTTTCTTAGTATAGTAGTTATAATTCCATATATTAAATTAATAATAAAAAATGGTATTACTAATTTCTTAAACTTATTCCAAATAGTTTTTGCTAAATTCTTTTCTTTTTCTATTTTATAAAAGTATCCCGAAATAAATACAAACATTGGTATAAAGAACGATGTATATGGAAATATATATCCAGTTAAATTTAAATCTATTGCTAAATGGCATATTACTACTTGTACTATTCCTATTGCAGATAAAATCATAAATTGTTTATTAGCTTTTTCTTCCATTAGTTCCCCTCATTTCATTTTTTCTTTCATATTAACTAAAATATTTAAGGCATCAATAGGTGTTAGTTCGTTCAGATTAACTTTGTCTAATTCATGTGCTATTTCTGCTAATTTATAATTATATAAGTCTAATTGACCTGTTGCTATTTTTTTGTTTTCCTTTTCTTGGGCTTTTTCTCCTAATATGCTTTTTCTTTCTAAAGTTTTTAAAATTTCATTTGCTCGTTTTGTTACCATTTGTGGAACTCCTGCAAGCTTTGCAACATGTATACCATAGCTCTCATCTGTTCCTCCTGATACAATTTTTCTTAAAAAAATTACATCTTCTCCCTTTTCTTTTACAGCAATAGAATAATTTTTTATTCCTTCTAGCTTATTTTCTAAAGAAGTTAGTTCATGATAGTGTGTTGCAAATAATGTTTTAGCTCCACATTTTTCTTTATTTGAAATATATTCTGCTACTGACCATGCTATTGAAAGTCCATCATATGTTGAGGTTCCTCTTCCTATTTCATCTAAAATTACCAGACTATTACTTGTAGCTTCTTTTAATATATCAGCTACTTCCATCATTTCTACCATAAATGTGCTTTGTCCCATACTTAAATCATCTGAAGCCCCAACTCTTGTAAATATTTTGTCAACTACTCCAATTTTTGCATATGAGGCAGGAACAAAACTTCCTACTTGTGCCATTAATACTATGAGAGCAACTTGCCTCATATATGTAGATTTACCTGCCATATTTGGTCCAGTAATAATAGCCAAACGATTTTCTTCTTTATCTAAATAAGTATCATTTTCTACAAAACTGCCACTTGGCAAAATTTTTTCAATAACTGGGTGGCGTCCATCTTTTATATCTATCATTCCATTATTATCTACTATTGGCATAATATAATTCATATCATCTGCTACTGTAGCTAAAGATGTTAAAACATCTAATGTAGCAATAATATTTGCAGATTTTTGAACTCTTAATATTTGATTTTCTATTTTTTTTCTTATTTCACAAAAAGCATTATATTCTAAGTTTATTACTTTTTCTTCTGCTCCTAAAATCTCATTTTCTACTCTTTTTAATTCTTCCGTTATATATCTCTCACAATTTGCTAAGGTTTGTTTGCGAATAAATCTTTCAGGTACCATAGATAAATTAGATTTTGTTACTTCTATAAAATATCCAAATACTTTGTTAAATCCAACTTTTAATCCTTTTATTCCTGTAGCTATTCTTTCTTTGTTTTCTATTTCTAATATCCAGCTTTTTCCTTCTGTAGTAGCTTTTTTTAGGTGGTCTATTTCTTCATTGTAACCTAATTTTATTATTCCACCTTCTTTTATAGTTATTGGAGGATCATCTATAATAGCCTCATCTATTATTTTATGTATATCTTCTAAAATATCCAATTCCTCGTATAATTGTTTTAATAAAGGAGCTTTTGTCTCTTGTAAAGTTTGCTTTATATTTGGTAATTGTTTTGCAGAATTTTTAAGTGATATTAAATCTCTTGCATTTGCACTTCCATATGATATTTTTCCTGCTAGTCTTTCTATATCATAAACTTTTTTTAAACTGTCTATAATATCTCCTCTTAAAATAATATCTTCTTTTAATTCTTTTACAGCTTCTAGTCTTTGATTTATTTTGTAAACATCTATTAATGGGTCATTTAAATACCTTCTTAACAATCTTCCACCCATAGAAGTAGAAGTTTTGTCTAGTACCCATAAAAGTGTTCCTTTTTTGCTTTTATCTCTTAGTTTTTCTGTTATTTCTAAGTTTCTTCTAGCGTTTATATCTAAATTCATATAATGTGTTATGCTATATATTGTTATAGTATGTATATAGTTTAAGTTATTTTTTTGAGTATTTATTAAATATGACATTAAGCCATTACTTGCAGCTACACAAAATTGTTTGTCTGTTAAATCTTTAAAGGTTTGTTGATTTTCATCTATAATATCATATTTAGATAAAAATTCTTCATTGTTTGTACTAAAATTTTCTTCTTCAAGTTTAGATATATAAATATTAAATCTTTCACGTATTTTTTTTATTTCTTGAATACTTTCGTACATCATACTATTTACTATAATTTCAGCAGGAGAATATCTTGAAATTTCATCCATTAAAGCAGCAAAATTGTTTTGCTCTTTAATTTGTGTTGTTTTAAAATCTGCTGTTGTTAAGTCACAAATTGCTATTCCATAATATATACCATTTTTATATATAGACATTATATAATTATTCTTTTTTTCTTCTAGAAGGTTGGATTCCATAACTGTACCTGGAGTTACTACGCGAATAACTTCTCTTTTTACTATTCCTTTTGCTTGCTTTGGATCTTCTACTTGTTCACAAATTGCAACTTTAAATCCTTTTTCAATTAATTTTGCAATATATGTTTCTGCAGCATGATATGGAATACCACACATAGGGGCTCTTTCTTCTTGTCCACAGTCTTTTCCTGTTAACGTTAAATCTAACTCTCTTGAAGTTTTAATAGCATCATCAAAAAACATTTCATAAAAGTCACCTAAACGGTAAAATAAAATACAATCTTTGTATTCTTCTTTTGTTTGTAAATAATGTTGCATCATAGGTGAATATTCTGCCATTTTTATTACTCCTTTTCTAACTCTGTTTCTTGTACTTGTGTAAGTTCTGATTTTCCTTTGCTCAATTCATCTGGTTTAACAGCCATTTTTTCTCTAAACCTACTATTTTTATCTATTGTATTTCTTTCTATTTCAATACAATACAATTCTTGTTGTAGTTTATATAATTTATTACTAGTAAATCCCATTTGTTTTGCAGCTTCACCTTTTTTCATAGTTAAACATAGCTCTTGATATTGTTTTTCTAATTCTAAAAGATATTGTCTTCTTTTTTCTGCATCGTCTTGTTTTGTATCTTCGGATTCAATTTCTAACTTTGATATTTCATATAATAATTCAGGAGAATTTTTCTTTCCGTGGGCCTTATTATAGGCAAAAGCTTTGTATAAATTATATAAATGTATATCTTCTCTTTTCTTAGATTTTCCTAAAGCTTCTATCTTTCTTCTTATCGTTCTTCCCCCAACTCCATATTTTTCTGCTAGTTCTTTAATATTAATTCCAGTAGTTAAAAATTCATATATTATACTTTTTATGGGTAATGTAGTTATCTCTTTTGGTTTATGTGGGTATTTTTGAATATATTTTAAATACAGTTTTGGATTTTCTATTGATAATAATTGTATTCTTTTTTTTAAAGTTCTAGAGTCTGCTTTTAGTTCTTGTGCCATTTGAATTCTAGTTTTTTTTCCATTAATTACATCTAAAATATATTGTTCAAATTCTGCTTGAGTAATTTCTTTCATTTATATTATCTCTCCTTTTAAATACCACATATGTTCAGAAACTATTTTTAAGTCTACCATTTTCCCAATAAGCTCATTTCTTCCTTCTAAAATTACTACTTTATTTGAATCTGTTCTGCCTGATAACATATTATTATTGTTTTTGCTTCTTCCTTCTATTAAAACTTTTTGTATAGTTCCAACATATTTCTTGTTTTTTATGGCTATTTGACCTTCAACTAATTCTTTTAATTTATTAAATCTTTTGTGTTTTATCTCTTCAGGAATTTGGTTTTCCATTTTGTCTCCAGGAGTTCCCTTTCTTCTTGAATAAATAAACATATAGACTTGTTCAAAATCAACTTTTTTTACTACATCTAGTGTATCCTCAAAATCTTTTTCTGTTTCTCCAGGAAAACCTACAATTATATCTGTAGAAAGCGTAAGATTTGGTATTTGTAATTTCATTTTTTCTACTAAATTTAAATATTGCTCTTTAGTATATTTTCTGTTCATCATTTTTAATATATTTGTATTTCCAGCTTGCAAAGGCAAATGAACTAATTTACATACTTTTGAGCAATCTTTAATTGCTTCAATGACGTCATCTGTAAAATCTTTTGGATGAGGAGAAACAAAACGTATTCTTTCTATACCATCTATTTTGTTTATTGCTCTTAAAAGAGAAGCAAAAGAGTTTACACCATTGTATTGCTCAAATTCAATATTATTTTCTCTTTCTGTTTTTAAATATGAATTAACATTTTGACCTAGAAGTGTAATTTCTTTGTATCCTTGTTTTGCTAAAATATTTATTTCTTGTAAAATATCTTTTGGTTTTCTACTTCTTTCTCTACCTCTCACATATGGTACAATACAATAACTACAAAAATTATTACATCCATTCATAATAGTTACAGATGCTTTTATTTTGTCATTCCTAGTTATAGGTAGTCCTTCTATAATCTCACCATCTATGTCTAAAACATCTTCTATTCTTTTTCTATTACATAATATTTTATATAAGTCTGTAGGAAATTGGTGTAACGTATGTGTTCCAAAAATAATATCAACATATGGATAACTTTGTTTTATTTTTTCCACTATATGGTTTTCTTGCATCATACATCCACCTATAGCAATTATAGTGTCTTTTTCTTCTTTATATTTTTTTACTTCTCCTAATTTTCCCAAAAGTTTATCTTCTGCATTTTCGCGAACGCAGCAAGTATTAAATACAATTAAATTTGCTTCAGATAAGTTTTCTGTTTTTTTATAATTCATTTTTTCCATCATTCCACATAATTTTTCTGAATCATTTTCATTTAGTTGACATCCCATTGTTAAAATGCTATATTTTGGATTTTTATTTTCGTTTAATTTTGCCACTTTTTGCATATCTTCTAGTTGTTTATTTATATCTACTTTTGTCACAATATTTCCTCCGCTCATAATTTTAAAATCTTTTATATTTTATAATAATTAGACATTTTTTTCAATAGTTTATATATTAAAAAAGCGGTTTTGTATTCTTTGTAAAATACAAAACCGTTTTTTTATTATATTATTGAATACCATATTTCTTTTTGAATTTATCTGCTCTACCACCAGTTGTTTCTCTTTTTAAGTTTCC
>CALXQH010000009.1 GCA_944390525.1 uncultured Clostridia bacterium
CCAGAAATTATTTTAGCAGATGAACCAACAGGCGCATTAGATACAAAAACTAGTATTCAAGTAATGGAAATATTAAAAAATATTTCAAAAAACAAATTAATAATTATGGTTACACATAATTCTGAACTTGCAGAAAAATACTCAAGCAGAATTATAAAAATTTTAGATGGAACTATTACAGAAGATTCTAATCCTATACTTAACCATGAAAAACAAGAGAAGAAAAGAAACAATAAGATAGGGAAGACTTCTATGAAATTTTGTACTGCATTTAGATTAAGCTTAAATAATTTATTAACTAAAAAAGGAAGAACAATTTTAGTAGCATTTGCTGGTTCAATAGGAATAATAGGAATTGCGCTTATACAAGCAGTATCTAATGGATTTCAAAACTATATTGATCATATTCAAGAAGATACTTTAACTTCATACCCATTAACAATAACACAAGAATCTACAGACATAGCAGGAATGTTGCTTTCGTTAACTACTGGTAGTGAAAATAAAAATGAAAATTTAAATGAAGTAAAAGAAGAACAATATATTTCCACAATGTTATCCAACTTAACTACAAACGATTTGAAAAGTTTAAAAAAATATCTAGAAGAAAAATCTAATCAAATAAATCAAGATGTTTCAACTATAGAATATTCATACAGCATAGACCCAATAATATATACTATAGATGCTACAGAAACAATTGCAAGAGTGAATCCTAGCAACTTATTTAGTTCTATATATAACACTAATATGTTAAGCTCATATTCTTCAATGGCATCAATTTACTCTCAAATGATAGATGATAAAGAAAAACTTAATAATTCATATAATGTATTAGCAGGACGCTGGCCAGAAAATTATAATGAAATGGTAATTGTTTTATCAGAACCTAACAGTATATCAGATTTGCTTGTATATTCATTAGGATTAAGAGATACAAAAGAACTAACTGATATTGTAACTAAAATAATGAGTGGAGAAAAAGTTGATATTAATAATGAACCTATGACATTAACATATGAGGATTTAATGAACATAGAACTTAGACTAATACAACCAGCTGATATGTATAAATATAATAGTAAATATGACATTTATGAGGATATGAGTGAAGACTATGATTACTTAGAAAAAGTATATAATGAAGCAACTAAAATTAAAATTGTTGGAGTAGTAACTGCAAAAGAAGGTGTAACCTCAATGATTTTAAATCCAGGAGTTGCATATACAAGTGATTTAATTGATTATATAATTGATTATTCTGCTGAAACTGAAATTGTAAAAAAACAATTAAAAAATGATAAAGTAGATGTATTTTCAGGTTCAAGATTTGATGAAAAAACAAACAATCTTGATTTCAATTTTGAAGATTTAGTTGAAATTGATAAAAAAGAACTTCAAAATGCATTTAATATAAATATAGATCAAAAAACATTACAAAAACAAACTGAAAATTATATGACGGAAATATCTAATTCAGTAACTACAGATATTACACCAGCAAAAAATTTATTTATAGAAAACTTAAATAAATTAGCAAATGGAATGTTTAGTAGTATAGAAGGTGAAGTTAGTTTAAATGATATAGAAAATGTAGTAACTAATTATTTAAATACAAAAAAAGCTTCAGACATAGTAGAAACACTAGAAACTAAGTATATTGTACCAAAAGATGTTTTTAAAACTACTTATTCCGGTTTATTAAAAGGATTATTACAAATTTATATAAACTCATATTATGCAAATGACCCATCTCTTACAATAAACCAAGAAAACCCAGTTGCTGTTATATATCCAGAAATAGTATCTTCAGTTATCTCAACATACACAAATAATACTGCAATACAAGCAACAGCAGAAACAATGGCAAAAGCAATGACTGAGGCAATTATGAAAAAATCAATTTTAACTAAAGTAGGAGAACTTACTGCTAATTTAACTAGTAGTATAGCTTCATCTTTTAATGTAGATGAGAATAAAATAGCTAGTGCATTTAAAATAAAGATAACAGAAGAAGAAATTACTAGAATAGTAAGTACAATAACAAATAAAACAGAAAAAAATGCTAAAACAAATTTATTAACTCTTGGATATCAAGAAAAAGAAGAACCTACATATATATCTTTTTACTTTAATAGCTTTGATGGAAAAGAAAATTTTATAAATTTTATAAATTCATATAATGAAAAAGTAGAAGAAGACCAAAAAATAAATTATACAGATACTACAGGAATACTTATGAGTTCAGTAAAAACAATAGTAAATGCTGTTACTTATGTTTTAATAGCATTTGTGTCAATTTCTCTTATAGTATCTTCTATAATGATAGGTATAATTACATATATTTCTGTATATGAAAGGACAAAAGAAATTGGTATATTAAGAGCTATAGGTGCTTCTAAATATAATATTTCTTCAATATTTAATGCAGAAACTTTTATAATAGGATTATTATCTGGATTGTTTGGAATAGGAATAACATATTTATTAATTCCAGTTATTAATACAATATTACATAGTTTTATAGGAAATATTCCACTAAATGTAATGCTAAATCCTTCAAATGCTATTATATTAATAATGTTAAGTATAATTCTTACATTAATAGGTGGTTTAATACCTGCAAAAGCAGCATCTAGAAAAGACCCTGTAATAGCATTAAGAACAGAATAATAATAAAAAAAGGGACTCTAGAGTCCTTTTTTTACTATAAATATTTTTTTAAAGTTTCAACACTATCTTCTTGCATTACAACAAAATCATTTAAAACATTTTTAACGTCAGGAGAGATATTAGTATTTTGATTTATTAAACGCCTACCTTCAATAATACCCATATTAGTACCCTGCATTAAAAGTTCAGATAATTTTGAAGTAGTATCATCTTTAATTGTTTTCATTTGAATACCATACCATGTCATCATTTTATTTATTTGACTTGTTTCATGAGGTTCTTTAGAAGTATAATTTGAATATAAATTATTAACTCTTCTAGATATATCTTTATATTTATTATATTCAGTATCTAAAACATTTTTAAATTTATTATCTGTTGTAACTTTTTCTGCAACATAAGTAATAGCGTCCATGCCCATTGTAGCACCTTTATTAACTTCGTCTAAAATATTTAAATCATTATTTTCCAACTTATAAAACCTCCTAAATAAATTTTTAACTAATAATATTATTTACTAAAAAAATAAAAATATTCAAAAATATTGAGATATTAAGTAAACTATGCTAAAATAAAAAGACATAAAAATGGGAGGAACTATAAAATGAAAAAAATAGATAAAAATGAAGTAAAGAAAAATATGAAAGAAGAAATAAAAAAAGCAAAAAAAGGAGCAAAAAAAGAAATAGGAGAATTTAAAAAATTTATCTCTAAAGGAAATGTTGTAGATATGGCAGTAGGTGTTATTATAGGAGGAGCATTTAGCAAAATAGTAACAAGCTTAGTAAACGATATAATTACACCACTTATAGGAATAATTATAGGAGGA
>CALXQH010000010.1 GCA_944390525.1 uncultured Clostridia bacterium
TATTTTTAAATTGTTTGTCAAGGTCGCGAAGCGTTTATTTCAACCTTGACTACAATTTATAAAATAACTAAGCTTAACAAATTAAAAAAATAAAAAAGATATTTATAACTACCAATTATAAATATCAGTTTTGACAAATAAATTGCACTTCAAAACTATAATTCTTTTCAATGTAGACATTGTGCACTTAGTTTTTAAAAATGTACAATTTCTACACTTTTTGACGTGTAAGAATTTCTTCTCACTAAATATATTTTATCATTTTTTTGATTTTCAGCTATTATTTTACTAAGAAAAGAATCAAAAAATGTGCATTTTCTTTTAAAAATACACATTCAACTTTAATTTGCTCTTATTTGTGCACTTTAGATTGATTCAACGAATTTTTTAATTATTTATATTTTTTTTACTTAAATTAATTCGCCTGTAATAACACTTTTTAATATTTTTAAAAATACATTAAAATAATTATCTTTTTTAATATCGTTAGCTACTGTTATTTCAATTTCATCAATTTTATTTCCTAAGTCATCTTTTACTATTAATTTACCAACCAAATCCCCTTTATAAATAGGCAATTTTAAAGTATTTAAAATTACATTAGTCTTATATTCTTTGTTTGCATCTCCTTGTTTTTTTAAAACTGTAACATCTGAACTAGCAACAATATCTACTTCTTCTAAATTTGCTTTATCGATTTTAATACTACCTAAAATATCTCCTTTATTTTTTATAGTCGTTACTTCATATAAATTAAAACCATAGTTTAATAATTCTGCTGTTTCTTCGTTTCGTACTTTTCCTTCTTTTTCTCCTAAAACAATAGCTAGCAATCGCATATTATTTCTTTTAGCTGTAACAGCCATACAATAACCAGCGTTATCTGTCATTCCTGTTTTTAATCCATCTGCACCTTCATAAGTTTTAATTAATTTATTCGTATTAACCAACCAAAATTGTCTATCTGTTCCTTTTCGTAAATAATCTTCGTATATGCTTGTATAATTAAAAATTTCTTCATGTGTCATTAATTCTTTAGCAATTATTGCCATATCATAAGCAGTAGAAAAATGATTTTCTTCATCAAGACCTGTAGGATTTACAAAATTAGTATTTTTTAAGCCTAATTCTTTAGCTTTTTCATTCATCATTTTAACAAAATTAGCCTCTGTTCCCCCTATTCTTTCTGCTATTGCTACAATGCCATCCCACGTGGTTGCTAAAAAGCAGTAAAAAATCGTTCAAATTTAAGCTGTTATTACCATAACTAGCTATGTTAAGTTTAAAATGTAATATTACTTTTTGATTTTCTTTAGAATTTGTTTCTATTCTTTCAACTAAAATGGTATCTAATATTGATCCAAATATATTAAATACTGATTCATCGTCTTGAAATAAAACTTCTTGCACTTTTTTAGAAAAATCATCTATATTTGTTTTGTAATCAAATTTATTATTTGTTAATAAATAATTTTTTTTCTTCTTTTCATACAAAGATAGTTCATTGTTATATTCATCTCTCATTTTATTATATTCATTACTATTTATTTCTTTTCTAGCTCTCATATTTATTAATTCTGACTTTGCATTTTTAATTATTTCTATTTTTTTATTTAATTCTGTTATTTCTCTTGAATAATTAATTTTGTTTTTAGTTTCTGTTACTAATGAATAAACGTCTTGTAACATATCATTTTCTTTATGTATAAATTTATTTACAACTATTTTAAATAAATCTAATAATTTTTGATAGTGAATAATTGGTGTTTTACATCCATTAACTTTTTCTTTTCCGTATTTTCTATAATTAGAACATCCCCAATACTTACTTTCTATACCTGTTTTTCGATTTTTATATTTACCTTTTATAAAAGTTGCTCCATCATGATAACATTTTATTTTTCCTGATAAAGAATATCGCATATCTGTTCTAGTATGGGTTTTATGTTTATTTGAATTTTTATTTAATATTTGATTACAGTATTCCCATAATTCTTCTTCTACTATCGGTGGACAAGTTTCATTATCTTTATAAACTAGCCATTCATCGGGTTTAAACTTGATTCTTTTTTTTGAATGATAATCAATAGTAGTTTCTTTATGAGCACAAAAATATCCTTTATATTTAGGATTTCTAATAATTCTAGCTATAACTGTGCCTGCTAATGGCTTATTTGTTTTACTTCTGATATTAAACTCACTATATAAATAATGGCCTAATTTAGAAGTACCCATTCTTCCTTTTGAATATTCATTGAATATAAGTTTTATTAATAAAGCTTCTTCTTCTACTATTTCTAATTTGCCTTTATTTTTCTTATATCCATATAAATTATCATTTCCTGGAACAATTCCCTTTTCTATACTTCTCATATATCCAAATCTTATTCTTTCAGATAATTTTCTTATTTCATCTTGAGCTATACTCGACATTATTGTTAAACGAAGTTCTGAATCAGAATCAAAAGTATTTATATTATCATTTAAAAAGAATACACCAACACCATAAGATAATAATTCTTGTGTATATTGAATACTATCAACAGTATTTCTTGAAAATCTAGATATTTCTTTTGTTAATATTAAATTAAACATGTTATTTTTGGCATCATTTATCATTTTTAAAAAATTATCACGTTTTTTTATACTCGTTCCGCTTATACCTTCATCAACATATCCATCTATAAAAATCCAGTTTGCTTGTAATTTAATATAATTTTGAAAATACATAACTTGGTTTTCTAAAGAATTTAATTGTTCATTTCTATCAGTAGATACACGAGCATAAAATGTAACTTTTAAAGGTAAATCAATTAGTTTCTTACCTTGTGCTAAGGCATTTCTTATTGAATATAGACTCATTGTCATCATTTTTTTCTTAACTATATTGTAATTTTAACTATCATATTAGTCATATCTCTTTTTGCTTTTATTTTATTTTCTAATTTAACAATATTTTCATCTATTTTTTTTATAATACTATTATACTTACTAAAATCTAATATATCTTTTTTATAAAGTTCTTTAACGATTGCTTTTTCGATTTGTTTTTTTGCAATATTAATAAATAAATTATCGTACAATATTTTTCCTCCTCATTTAAACTTATTTGAAGAAACAAAAAAAAGAACTCTAAATCGAATTCTTCAAAACTATACTAAATCCACTCAGAAACAATTTCTTCTGAATAATTCATATTACCATAACCTATTCCTATTTTTCTATCTGGTTTTTTATCTCCATGACAATCTGTACCAACTGACATATATAAATTATTTTCTTTACAATAATTTTCTAAAAATTTAATTTCTTTATCAGTAAATTTTGAATAATAAACTTCTATTCCATCTATTATATTATCACTAACTAATGAATCTAAATATTTCTTATAATCTCTAAGAGGATACGTAAATAAATGAGCAATAAAAACTTTACCACCTAATTTTCTAATAATAGAAGATACCATTTTAGCATTTGGTAATTGGCTAGAAAAATCTATATATAAAGGAAAATCTATATTACACGTACAACATCTAAAAAAATGATCAATATCATTCCATTCTTTTTCAGAAAATAATTTTTTATTTTCTGGATACTTTCTTAATGATTCATAAATATAATCAATAGGCCATCCCATACTTTCATCATATTTTATATTATCTACTTGTACATTATTTTTATGACAAGCACTCATTAAAAGTTCAAATTCTTGCATTAAATTTGGAATTATTTTTTCTTCTACATATACATTACTTATCCATTCATCCATTTTATTAATATTA
>CALXQH010000011.1 GCA_944390525.1 uncultured Clostridia bacterium
CTAAAATTAGAACAATAGTATGGTTTTCGTGCAGGCTGAAAGCTAGCGCGAAAACCGCGGAGCATGAGAAATGTAAAAAACTATAAATTCATGAAACTTCATCACATTAGGGATATAACTGTACAGATAATGCGAACTTTGTGAATTCGAACAACCCTTTCTTCAAACGTGGAGGCAACTATAACAATGGTTCGAATGCAGGTGTGTTTTACTATAACAACAACAATCGGTAACAGCAACAACAACAACAACTCTTTTCGCCTTGCTCTAATATGGCATACTAAAATCAGGTATATTTGTTCAAGGATAAATATAGAGTATTAATGCCATACAAGTTATATTCCTTCCATAGTAGAAATACATAGTAGTTCTATTATTGGTAAAAACATGAATAATTAAATAAAGTACAAATATTTAATGCAAAAAACATATCTTAGTATTATAATTTATTTATTAATTTAAAGCTAAAATCTCTTATTTTAGTAATTAATACAATAAATTTGTTTAAGAACGGGTGTGTTTTTTGTTTTGTGTAAAATATGGACAAATAGATGAGATAGGAAAAATACTAGGAGGATGGATAAAAGCATGCCTAAAAGAGTAAATGATATATATGTAAAAAATATTTGTGCTTAAAAAATAAAGACTAGATAATTTGCATTTCTAATAATTGCATAACTCATTTTTATTAATCCTTTTTAATAAGCTAGCCTGCGAAGGCTTAAAAAAATAAAATACCTCCTTTTAAATTTTACTAAAATAAAACTTTTTTAGTTTCTAACATACTAGAACGTCACAGACGTTCTTCGTATGGTCAGGGAAAATACTTTTTCCTAACAACCCCTTTTATGCGATAGATAAGTAATAAAATTCTTGCGAATTTTATTACTCAGACTGTTTTTTTATATACTTTGTCAACACTCTGTAAAAAAAACTTATAAAAAGGGTTTTTTTAAAATTGTTCAATCCATTTATTTAAAATGTTTATAGCAATTTTTTTAGTAACATCTTCTTTATCAAATAAAGGGTTATATTCAACTAAATCAGCAGATTTAATAATATTATTATATTTTGTAATTTCTTCTGCTAAAGAGTAGGCTTCTTCTAAATTTAAACCATTTTTTGCAGGTACAGAAACACCAGGAGCAACCGTAGGATCAATTAAATCTAAATCAAAGCTAATATGAACACCATTAGTTCCATTTGAAGCTATATCAAAAGCTTTTTTACAAATAGTTTCTACACCATATTTTTTTATATCTTCAGTAGAAAATACAGTAATACCACTATCAATAACATTTTTCCATTCCCAAGGGTCAATATCTCTTCCACCAACAATAACTGTATTTTTAGGGTTAAAATATGGTCCATTGTGAAAATCAGCTAAAATACTTTTTTCATAATGTGTAGCAACAGCTAAAGGAAGACCGTGTAAATTTCCTGTAACAGATGTAGGGTAAGTATTATAATCTGCATGAGAATCAAACCAAATAATACCTAAATTTTTATGTTCTTTAATTGAAGCTAAACTTGAAGCTATAGCAGTAATATGGTCTCCACCTACAAGCAAAGGAAAATCTCCTTCTTGTATAATTTTACATATGGTATTATAAGATTTTTCATTAAACTCATTAATACCTTCTAAATTCCTTTTTTCATTTTTAGAATCTAAATCTTTTACTGCTAAAACTAGATTATACATTTTTTTATAATAAGTAATTTTATCTTTTTCACTCATATTTTCTTCAAAATGTAATTCATGCATATCTAATAAAAGAGAATTAAATTTCTCCACAAAAGTATTTATATCTATATCTGAATGCACAACTTTTTTTTCATTATTAATTTTTTTAGAACTTTTTATAATATAGTTTTTAGATATATTATTTGATTTTAAAGATTTTGTTAAAATTTGAGCACCAAGTTCAGCTCCGTCAATTTTTAATCCTAAGTCCGTACAGGCACTTATAATTGATATTTTTTTCATTTTTTATAACCTTCTTTTTTAATTTTAAACATTAACGCAAAAAATTATATCATATATTTTAATAAAATCTATACTTTTTACAAAATAATATTACAATTTTAATTCAACAACTGTAACACCCATTTCACCTTCTCCAAAAGTACCAACACGAAAATTCTTTACATTTGAATGTTTTTTTAAATATGAATGAATACCTTCACGTAATTTTCCTGTACCTTTACCATGAACTATACGTATAGGTGAAATATGTGCAATAATACAATTATCTATGTATTTATCTACTAGATATATAGCCTCATCAACATTTTGTCCAATAACATTTATTTCAGAAGAAATAGTTTTAGACTTAAATTCTTTATTAGAAGTAACTTTACCAGTAGCCTTTTTACAAATAGTATTAGAAGACTTCCTTAAATCACATAATTTTATATTCATTTTCATATTTCCTATTTGAACCTGAATTTCATTTGACTTATTTATTTTATTTCCTATAACAATTCCTTCTGACTGTAAAGAAGGAACATATACATTTAAACCATCTGAAACTTCATTTTCTGTTATAACCTCATTTGCATTATTTATTTTATCAAAGCAATTAACATTTATTTCTTTAATTTTATTATTTAAATTATTTCTTAAATTATTAGCAATTTTTAAATCATTACAAAAATTAATATCATGTATAATTTGAGTAACTTCTTCTTTAGCAGAAAGTAAAATATTTCTAGCCTCTAATTTAGCATCTTCTATTAGTTTAGTCTTTTCCCTTAAAATATCATCTTGTTTTTTCTCTAAACTTTTTCTCAAAATTTCTACTTGAGATAAGTTTTTATCAATTTCTTCTTTTTGCTTTTCTATTTTTAATTTGTTATCATAAATATTTTTTAATAATTCTTCTATTGAAATTTTATCTTTTTTTAAATAATTAAAAGCATCTTCTAAAATTTTTTTATTTAAACCAAGCTTTTTACTAATAGCAAAAGCATTACTTTTACCAGGAATGCCTAGCAATAATTTATAAGTAGGTTTTAAATTTTCTATATCAAATTCAAAACTTGCATTTTCAAATCCTTCTGTTACTAATGCAAATTCTTTTAACTCTTGATAGTGCGTAGTGCAACAAACTAAACAACTTATATTTTGTAAATATTTTAAAACACTAATTGCAATAGAAGCACCTTCCAATGGATCTGTACCAGAGCCAAGCTCATCTAATAAGACTAAACTATTGTTATTAACCATATTTGTAATAAATACAAGATTCTTCATATGAGAAGAAAAAGTGCTAAGAGATTCTTGAATACTTTGTTCATCACCAATATCAACAAAAATATTTGAAAATACACAAATACTTGTTTTTTCACTACAAGGTATAGGAATACCAGAATAAGCCATAAGCAATAAAAGCCCAACAGTTTTTAATGCAACAGTTTTTCCACCAGTATTTGGACCTGTAATTAAAAGAGAAGAAAAATTTTTACCTAAACAAATATTAATAGGAACAACTACACTTTTTTCTATTAAAGGATGGCAAGCCATATGCAAATCTATAAATTTTTCTTTATTTAAAAGAGGAATAATAGAGCTATTTTCAATACCAAAATTAGCTTTAGCGAAAATCAAATCAAGCTTTCCAATAAGTACTAGATTGTTTTTTATTTGTTCAATATATTCATATAAAGAAGAAGATAGTATTTGTAAAATTTTTTCAATTTCTAAATTTTCTTCCATTTTTATATGATTTATTTTATTATTTAAATCAAAAATGTTAATAGGTTCAATATACAAAGTAGAACCACTACTAGAGGTATCATGAACAAATCCCTTTATATTATTTCTGTATTCTTCTTTAACAGGAATAACATAACGCCTATTGCGAATAGTAACTATTGGCTCCATAATATATTTAGCATAATTACTAGAATGAATGTATATATTTAATTTATCTTTAACTTCTTGTTCCAATGCTTTTCTATTTTTACGCAAATTAGCAAGCTTATTAGAAGCAGTGTCAGAAACTGTGTTTTCATCAATAAGTTTAGAAAAAATATTTTCCTCTACAGAAGAGTTTGAATATAGACATGAAAAATATTTTTCTAAATAGCCAAAACAAATATTATTATCATTATAAAAATATTCTTTTAAATTTCTAGACATTTTTAAAAGATTAGCGATATTAATTAAACCTTTAATAGATAGAATTTGCATACTTTCTAACATTTTTATATATTTTTCTAATCTTTCAACCTCAAAAAAAGGTGGAGTTCCCAATTGATGTAATAAAAAATCTGCATTTTTAACTTCTAAAAGAAGAACTTCAACTTCTTCATAAGAAAAAGAAGGAACAAGATTATAACATTCATCTTTACCTAAATAAGTTTTACAATATTTTTGCAAACTTTCAATAATTTTTATATATTCCAATTTATTTAATAATGTCTTCATAAAAACTCCTTTAAAACATATAATTATTATGCCACAAAATTTTATAAAATACAAGATTAACTATTTGTATATAGCATAAAATAAAGAATGTAAAGAATTAAGTGAAAACAATGTGAATTTTTAAACAATATACTTGACAATTAATAAGAATAGGTATAAAGTATTAGCAGTCTCAAAAAAAGACTGCTAATTTTATATATTTTTAAGACTAAAATAATAAAATTAGCATATAATGAGAAATACAAAAAGGAGGTAATTTTAATGTTAAAACCATTAGGAGACAGAATTATTGTAAAAATGTTAGCAAAAGAAGAGACAACTAAGAGTGGAATTATTTTATCAAGTAAATCAGAAGAAAAGTCTCAAATTGCAAAAGTACTAAAAATAGGAGATGGAACAGACTCAGAAGGAAAGAAAATTGAAATTTGTGTAAAAGAAGGCGATAAAGTAGTATTAAATCAATATGCAGGAACTACTGTAAAATACGAAAATGAAGAATTAATCATTGTAAAATATAATGATATTTTAGCAGTAGTAGAATAATAATTGTTTTAAAATTAAATTAATAGGAGGATATAAAAATGGCAAAAGAAATTAAATTTGGTGAAGAAGCTAGAAAAAGCCTTTTAAATGGGGTTAATAAATTAGCAGATACAGTAAAAGTAACTTTAGGTCCAAAAGGAAGAAATGTAGTTCTAGATAAAAAATTTGGAGCTCCTTTAATTACTAATGATGGTGTAACAATAGCAAAAGAAATTGAATTAGATGATCCATTTGAAAATATGGGAGCTCAAATAGTAAAAGAAGTTTCTATAAAAACAAATGATGTTGCAGGAGATGGAACTACAACAGCTATGGTTTTAGCTCAAAATATGATACGTGAAGGCGTAAAAAATGTAGCAGCTGGTGGAGATCCAATGGCTATTAAAAGAGGTATGGATAAAGCAGCTGTAGTTGCTGTAGATTCTTTAAAACAAGCTAGTGTACAAATAAATGGAAAAGAGGATATTGCAAGAGTTGCAAGTATTTCTGCTGATAATAGAGAAGTTGGAGAACTTATATCTGAAGCAATGGAAAAAGTTTCTAAAGATGGAGTAATTACTATAGAAGAATCTAAAACTTCTCAAACAGAACTAAATGTAGTAGAAGGAATGCAATTTAATAAAGGATATGTATCTCCATATATGGTAACTGATACAGAAAAAATGGAAGCCATAATGGATAATCCTTATATACTTATTACTGATAAAAAAATAAGTAATATTCAAGAAATTTTACCACTACTTGAAAGCTTAATGCAACAATCAGGAAAATTAGTAATTATATGCGATGATGTAGAAGCAGAAGCATTATCTACTTTAATCTTAAATAAATTAAGAGGAGTTATAAATGTAGTAGCTGTTAAAGCACCAGGTTATGGTGATAAAAGAAAACAAATGTTAGAAGATATAGCTGTTTTAACAGGTGGAGAAGTTATAACATCAGATTTAGGATTAGAATTAAAAGATACCACTATTGAACAATTAGGTAGAGCAAGACAAATTAAAGTACAAAAAGAAAATACTATAATTGTTGACGGAATGGGAAATAAAGAAGAAATAGCAAAAAGAGTATCTTTACTAAAAGCACAAATAGCAGAAGAAAAAAGTGATTATGAAAAAGAAAATTTACAAGAACGTTTAGCTAAAATTGCCGGAGGAGTTGCTGTAATTGGAGTAGGAGCAGCAACAGAAGTTGAAATGAAAGACAGAAAATTAAGAATAGAAGATGCTTTATCTGCAACAAAAGCAGCAGTAGAAGAAGGAATTGTACCAGGTGGTGGAACTGCTTATGTAGATATAATTCCAAAAGTAGAAGAACTTGTTTCAAACTTACATGGAGATGAAAAAATAGGTGGAAAAATAATTTTAAGGGCGTTAGAAGAACCTGTAAGACAAATTTCTGTAAATGCTGGATTAGAACCATCAGTAATTTTAGAAAAAGTAAAAAATAGTCCTGTTGGAGTTGGATTTAATGCTGCAACAGAAGAATATGTAGATATGAAAAAAGAAGGAATAGTAGATCCTACAAAAGTATCTAGAATTGCACTTCAAAATGCTGTATCTATTGCATCTATGATATTAACAACAGAAAGCTTAGTAACAGATAAAAAAGAACCAAATGCTTGTAAATGTAATGAACATGAACCAACAGGAATGGAAGGAATGTATTAAAAATAAAACAGGTAATGTTAAAACATTATCTGTTTTTAACTTTTGAAATTATAGAAATTACTAAAAAGTATAAATTAATTATAATAATTTATGCTTTACAATTATAATGTATCAATATATAATAAAATATAGAACTTAAAAAGAAAGGATCATAATAAATAATGGAATTAAAAACTGTAGCATTTTATACGTTAGGTTGTAAAGTAAATCAATATGAAACAAATGCAATGATGCAAAAAATGAGTAATGCAGGTTACAAAATAGTAGATTTTGAAACCAAAGCAAAAGTATATATTATTAATACTTGTACTGTAACAAATATGGCAGATAGAAAATCAAGACAAATGTTAAGAAGAGTTAAGCAAATAAGTCCAAACTCAATTTTAGCTGTTGTGGGATGTTATGCACAAGTAGCAAAACAAAAATTAGAACAAATTCCTGAGATAGATTTGATATTAGGTACTAACGAAAAAAATGATGTTGTAAAATACATAGAAGAAGCAATAAAAAATAAAAAAGAAAGTACGTATATTACTGATGTATTACATCAAACCGAATTTTTAGATTTTGGAGATGTTACTTATACAGAAAAAACGAGAGCTGTAATTAAAGTACAAGACGGATGCAATCAATTTTGTTCATATTGTATTATTCCATATGCTAGAGGACATATTAGAAGCAGATTTCCAGAAAATATAATAAGAGAAATTACTTTAATAGCTAAAAAAGGAATAAAAGAAGTAGTTATAACAGGAATACATATTGCATCATATGGAAAGGATTTTAATGAAAAAAATTTATTACAAATATTAAAACAAAATAACAATAAAAAAGAATATAGATTAATAGATTTATTAGAAGAAATTCAAAAAATAGAAGGAATTGAAAGAATACGTCTAGGCTCATTAGAGCCAACTTTAATAACAGAAGAATTCATTAATAGATTAAGAAAACTATCCAAAATATGTGATCATTTTCACTTATCTCTTCAAAGTGGATGTAATGAAACATTAAAAAGAATGAATAGAAAATATACAACAGAAGAATTTAAAATAGCAGTAGAACTATTAAGAAAAGTATATCCACAAGTACATTTAACTACAGATATTATAGTAGGTTTTCCAGGAGAAACAGAAGAAGAATTTAATAAAACATATGAATTTTTAAGTGAAATAAACTTTTACAAGATGCATATATTTAAATATTCTCCTAGAAATGGAACTGTGGCAGCAAAAATGTCAAATCAAATAGAAGCAAGTATAAAGGAACAAAGAAGTAATAAATTAATTGATTTATCAAACCAAAATGAAAAAAATTTTAATCAAAAATATCTTGGTAAACTAGTAGAAGTTTTACTAGAAGAGAGAGAAGGAGAATACTTAAAAGGACATAGTACAAATTATATGGTAGTAAAAATTAAAACAGAAAAACATTTAGAAAACACTATACAAAATGTAAAGATAGATAAATTAGAAAAATTAGAATTAATAGGAAAACAAATAGAAAATATATAAGTACTAAAAATTATAAAAGTTGAAATATTAAGTAAAATATGATATAATAAAGAGTAATCCAAGCTAATATGCTAGGAAAATTAATATTATAAAGGAGATACAAAAAATGGAAGAAAGATCCATAACTGCACAAGATATTCTTAGGGAGATTGAGGAATATAAAAAGCGGAAGGAAAGCTTCATAAAGGAAACTTTAAGTGCTGTTTTGAACAGTTGGAAGGAAGAAGCAAATACCAAAGGAAGAACGGCATGGACGCTTGATGCAACCAAGCAGGATACCATAGAAATGTTTAAGCTTAATCAGACAGAGTTTAGTTACGTATTTTTGGAACACTACATAGATAGACTCCAAGAACTGGGATTTAGCATTGAAAAAATATGTGTTCCTGCTACAAAGACAGGGTGGTGGATTTTTTCCAAAACATTGACAGAAGCACACGACATGTATTTTGTAAAATTATAATAAAACAATAACTCCTTTTCCTCTCTATATAATTTAGAGAGGATTTTTATTTCAAAATAATTATGCCAATTTAACAAAACAAACTTTTAATTAAAATATTGATTTATGTTACTACATAGTATATAATTTACTAAGAAAAATAAAGCAAACTAAAAGGAGAAAAAATGAAAGCCATAGAAATTAGAAATAAATATATAAATTTTTTTAAAGCACATGGACATAAAGTAATACCAAGTGCACCATTAATTCCAGAAAATGATCCATCTGTATTATTTACTACAGCAGGAATGCAACCATTAGTACCATATTTATTAGGAGAAAAACATCCAGCAGGAAAACGCATAACAGACTATCAAAAATGTTTAAGAACAAATGATATAGATGAAGTAGGAGACAATCGTCATCTTACATTTTTTGAAATGCTAGGAAATTGGTCTTTAGGAGACTATTTTAAAGAAGAAGCTATTAGTATGAGTTATGAGTTTTTAACAAAAGAATTAGGAATAGACCCTGCTAAGTTATCTGTAACTTGTTTTGCCGGAGATGAAGATGCTCCAAAGGATATTGTAGCAGCAAATGCTTGGAAAAAGGCAGGTATTCCAGAAGAAAGAATTTATTTTTATGGAAAAGACAATAATTGGTGGATTGCAGGAGAAGAAGGACCTTGTGGACCAGATACTGAAATGTTTTTAGACACAGGAAAACCAGCTTGCAGTAAAGAGTGTCAACCATCTTGTAACTGTGGAAAATATGTTGAAATATGGAATGATGTATTTATGGAATATTACAAATCAAAAGATGGCTCTATTACAAAGCTAAAACAACAAAATGTTGATACAGGCTTTGGATTAGAAAGAATGACTATGCTATTACAGGGAAAAGAAACCCCATTTGATACAGAACTTTTTTCACCAGTTATGGAAAAATTAAAAGAACTTGCTAAACAAGATAATATTGAAAGTAGAAGAATAGTAGCAGAACACTTACGTTCAAGTATGATGATTATTGCAGATGGTGGAAGACCAAGCAATATTGACCGTGGGTATGTTTTAAGAAAATTAATTAGAAGAATGACAAGACATTTAAATAAACTACAAATAGACTTAAATGAACTTGAAAAATTAATTGATTTATATGTAGATACACTAAAAGAATTATACCCAGAATTAGAGCAAAACAAAAACACAATAAAAGAAGTTATAATTACAGAAAAAAACAAGTTTATTAAAACTTTATTACATGGAGAAAAAGAGTTTGAAAAAGTTGTTGCAAAATTAAAAAAAGAAAATAAAGATGTAATAGATGGTTACACTATATTTAAATTATATGAGACTTATGGATTTCCACCTGAAATTACATCAGATTTAGCAAGAGAGCAAGGATTTAAAATAGAAACTTCTGAATTTGACAAATTATTTAAAGAGCATCAAGAAAAATCAAGACATGGTAGTGAACAAAAATTTAAAGGTGGGTTAGCAGAACAAAATGAACAAACTATAAAATATCATACAGCAACACATTTACTGCATAAAGCATTAAAAATAGTATTAGGAGAACATACAAATCAATGTGGATCTAATATTACAACAGAAAGACTAAGATTTGACTTTACACATTCTGAAAAAATGACACCAGAGCAACTTGCTAAAGTAGAAGAAATTGTAAATGAACAAATTAAGAAAGATTTACCAGTTACTTGTGAAGAAATGACATTAGAAGAAGCTAAAGCTCAAGGAGCTACAGGATTGTTTGAAAATAAATATGGAGAAAATGTAAAAGTATATACAATAGGAGACTTTAGTAAAGAAATTTGTGGAGGCCCACACGTTAAACATACAGCAGAATTAGGACATTTTAAAATAAAAAAAGAAGAATCAAGTTCAGCAGGTGTTAGACGTATTAAAGCTATACTAGAGTAAAAGGAGAAAATAAATATGGATAATTGTATTTTTTGTAAAATAATAAAAGGAGAAATTCCATCAGAAAAAGTATATGAAGATGATGAAATTATTGCATTTAAGGACATTAATCCAGCAGCACCAATACACATTTTAGTGGTTCCCAAAAAACACATAGAAACATTACTAGATATTAAAGAAGAAGACAATTATTTAATTAGCAAAATTTTTGCAATAATAAATAAAATAGCTAAACAAATAGGAATTGAAAAAAATGGATTTAGAATAATAGCTAATTGTGGTAAAGATTCTGGTCAAGAAGTTATGCACATTCATTTTCATTTATTGGCAGGAAAAACTATGGGGCCAAAAATTGTTTCTTAAGTATAGCATATTTAATAATTTTATGGTATAATATAGTAAATGTTTTAAATAGGAGGAAATTAAATGTTTAATAATAAATATGGAAAATTATTAACTGTAATTTTAGTTGTTGCTATTATTGCTATTATAGGATTATTAGTTTTTATTGGAATAGACTGGTATAAAGCTTATACCACAGGAGCAGAACAAGAAGATATGATGGAACAATTTAATGGATATATTAATAACATTCAAAATCAAGAAAATACTACAAACACTGAATTAAACACTATAAATAATGAAGAAACTGCTATAATTCCAAACATTGATGAAAATAACATTAATCAAAATAATCAAACAAGTAATGAAGGAAGTACAAATAGTCAAAAACCTACATATAAAGGTTTTAATATGATAGGAAGCATACGTATACCAAAAACTGGTTTACAAAGTGTTATATTAGAAGAATCTTCGCCAAAAGCAATGGAAGTATCTATTTGCAGAATGTATGGACCAGCTATTAATGAAGTAGGCAATGTAGTATTAATAGGACATAATTTTAAAAATGGAACACTTTTCTCAGACAATAAAAAGTTAGCCGTAGGAGATAAAATATATTTAACAGATTTAAATGGTAAAGAAGTAGAATATACTATTTATAAAAAATATACTACTACAGTTGAAGATTTTGACTATGCTGTAAGAGACACAGATGGTAAAAGAGAAATTTCTTTATCTACTTGTACAGATGATACAAAAAGCAGATTAATAATATGGGCAAAAGAAAGTTAGTAAATATAAAAAAATAGTATAATTGTATTGACAAATTAGAAACTAATATTGTAAAATTATATATGCGTGTAAAACGTATATTGTGATGGTGGATGTAGCGTAGTTGGTTAACGCGCCAGTTTGTGGCACTGGAGACCGTGGGTTCGAGTCCCATCTTCCACCCCATATATATTGGGCTGTAGCCAAGCGGTAAGGCACATGACTTTGACTCA
>CALXQH010000012.1 GCA_944390525.1 uncultured Clostridia bacterium
TTTAAAGTTTCTGGAGTTGGAACAATTGCAGGAAGTTATGTATTAGATGGTAAAATTGAAAGAAATGCTGGAGTTAGGGTAATACGTGAAAATGTAGTAATTCATGATGGAAAACTAATATCCTTAAAACGTTTTAAAGACGATGTAAAAGAAGTTACAAAAGGATTTGAATGTGGTCTCCAAATTGATGGGTATAATGACATTAAAGAAAATGATAATTTAGAATTTTACATTATGGAAGAAATTAAACGCTAACTTAAAATAATGCAAAAAAAGAATAGGAGAGTATGATAAAATGCCAAAAAATGAGGCAAGACTTAATAGAGTTAATGAAGAATTAAAAAAAGAAATTAGTCGTGTACTTACTTTTGAACTTAAAAATTCAAAAGTGACAGGGCTAATTAGTGTAACTAAAGCAAAAATAACACCTGATTTTAAATATGCTAAAATCTATGTAAGTATATTAAATTCAAAAAATATTGCAAAAACAATGGAAGGGTTAAAAGAATCTTCAGGTTTTATACGTACACAAGTGGCTAAAAATATAAATTTAAGAATAACTCCAGAACTTATATTTGAAATAGACGACTCTTTAGATTATGGAGCTAGAATTGACAAAATCTTAAATGATTTAAAGAAAGAAGATTAAAGAATAGGAGTATAAAATGACTTTAGATAATATTTTAGAAGAAATAAACAAATCAGAAAAAATAGTTATTTTAACACATGAAAATCCAGATGGAGATGCTATAGGAAGTAGTTTAGCAATGTATCTTGCTTTAAAAGCTTATGGCAAAAATCCTGACATAATAATTCCAGAACATCCTAGAATTTTTAATTGCTTACCAGGAATTAATGAAATAAAGAAAGAAAGTGATATAGAAAACTATGACTTAGCTATTTCTTTAGATTGTGCATCTATAAAAATGCTAAATGGATTTGCAAAATATTTTGAAAATGCAAAAACAAAAGTAAATATAGATCACCATAGTACTAATACTATGTTTGGGGACTATAACTATGTAAACCCAGATGCACCAGCTTGTGCACAAATATTATTAGTAATTTTTGAGTATTTTCAAATTGAAATTACAAAAGAGATAGGCACATGTATATTAGCAGGCATAATTACAGATACAGGTGGATTTAAATATCAAGGTGTTACCGCAGAAACTTTTGAATTTGTAGCTTGGCTTTTAAATAAAGGTGTTAATGTTTCAAAAGTATATCATCAAGTATTACAAAGTAAAACAAAACCAAACTTTGAATTACATAGAATAGCTAATAATAGAATTGAATTTTTAGCAGATGGAAAAATAGCGTATACCTATATAACAAAAGAAGATGAAGAAAAAGTAAAAGCAGAAAATGGAGATTATGAAGGCATTGTTGAAATTGGTAGAGATGTTGAAGGAGTAGAAGTTTCTATATTTGTACGTCAAACAGAAAAAGGTTGTAAAATATCATTACGCTCTAATGAATATATTAATGTTTCAGATGCTTGTATGGTATTTGGCGGCGGAGGACATCCAAGAGCAGCTGGATGTATAATTCAAGGATCAATAGAACAAGTAAAAGACAAAATAATAAAAGAGGTAAGCAGATTACTTTAAATATAAAAGACTACAAAAATATTCTTAATAGTAAATGTTTTTGTAGTCTATAATTATAATAAGGAAAATAAAATATGAATGGAATTTTAATAGTTAATAAACCAAAAGAATTTACTTCACATGATGTAGTAGCAATAGTAAAAAAAATATGTAAAGAAAAAGTAGGTCATACAGGGACTTTAGATCCAATGGCAACAGGAGTTTTACCATTACTTATAGGACAAGGTACAAAACTTTCTAAATACTTAATAAATCATGATAAAATTTACATAGCAACAATTAAATTAGGTCAAAAAACAGACACTTTAGATTGTGAAGGAAAAATAATTGAAGAAAAACAAGTAAATTTATTAAAGTTAGAGCCCAAAATTGTAGAAGATGTTTTAAATGCATTTATTGGAAAACAAAAACAAAAACCTCCAATTTATTCTGCAATTAAAGTAAATGGAAAAAAACTATATGAATATGCAAGAAAAAATATACAAATAGATGTACCTGAAAGAGAAATTGAAATATATAGTATGAAATTATTAAATATAAATAAAAAAGAAAAAACTATAGAGTTTAAAATACATTGCTCAAAAGGTACATATATTAGAACTTTGTGTGAATCTATAGCTGAAAAATTAAATACTGTAGGATATATGAAAGAATTAAATAGAATAAAGGTAGGAGAATTTGATATATCTCAAGCAATTACAATAGAAGAAATAGAAAATAATAAAAATAAAGAAGAGTTTTGGAATAAAAATGTTATATCAATTCAAACATTTTTTAAAGATAAACCATACATTGTACTAAATGAAAAAAAACTACAATTATTTTTAAATGGGGTAAAATTGCTAACCAACAAATCTGATGGATTATATCAAATAAAAGCAAATGACAATTTTATTGGAATAGGTATTGTAAACAATAAATTATTAAAGAGAGAACTAATCTTTACTTAAAACATTATTACATTTCTTTCATAAAATACATAAAAAATAATAAAAAAGTATTTCAAAATAAAATATAATATAATAAAATAAAAACATAAAAAGTAAAAAGGGAGTGCACACAAAAGATGACAAACGCTAAAATCGCTGCGAGAGTACACACAGGTAAATCCATAAACAACCAACAAGGCTCAAAAGCCTTTATTAATATTGAACAAAAATTAAGCAGATTAAATTTATAAAAAATTTAGTCTGTTTTTATTGTGTGAAACTGCTAATAAAAGAAAGGAAGAAAAAATATGAAAAGATTAAAAAACAAAAAAGGAATAACCTTAATAGCACTTGTAGTAACAATAGTAGTATTGTTAATATTAGCAGCAATAAGTATAACAGCATTAGTAGGAGAAAATGGGTTAATAACAAGAGCAAAATTAGCAGCAGAAAAAACAAACCAGTCAGTGCAAAATGATATAGCAGCAATGGAAGAATTAAATCAGCAATTAGAGAATTTAATAAATGGAGAAGTTGGAGGAATAAAACCAGAAGAACCAACATTTACAACAGTAGCAAATGCACCAGATATAAGTGGATTTAATAAAAGTAATACTTATTATGTATCATGGGATTTAACTAGTAGTCCATATACAATAAATGATAGTACATTAATAAGTGGAATAGCACCAAGTAATTGGTACGACTATACAGCAGGAGTAAACCATTATGCAAACATAAAAACAACAGGTGGAGGAAATGACTGCTATTGGGTATGGATACCAAGATATGCATATAAAGTACCAACAAGAAGTGGTACAGCACAAACAATAGAGATAAAATTCTTAAAAGATGATACAAATATTCCAATAGGAGAAACAGAAGCTATAACAAATACAACACCAACACCTGGAACATGGGTAGTACACCCAGCATTTACAGATGCAGGAAATAGAGGATTTGGTGAACTAACAGGAATATGGGTAGCAAAATATGAAGCAAGTAGTAATGCTTCAAAAGTAGTAGAAAATCCAACAGCAGGACAACTAGCAATTGATGGAGGTTCAGATACTGACACGGATTTAAAGGTAAGAGTAAAACCAAATGTAACAAGTTGGAGAAATATAACAGTAAATAATATATTTACAGTATGCCAAAATTTAACAACAACAGGAAATTCACTAGAAAATACAAGTGATTTAGATTCACATATGA
>CALXQH010000013.1 GCA_944390525.1 uncultured Clostridia bacterium
AGTTCCTAAGTCAGAATGGAAAATAGCATATAATACACATAAAGCAATAATAGAACAAGAATTATTTGATAAAGTACAAAATAGAATTAATTTTAATAAAAAATCAAAAACTCATAAACATAAATGGTATCTAAATGGTATGGTATATTGTAAAGAATGTGGAAAAACAATGGGGTTAAAAGTAGGCTATAAAAAAGACAGAACTACAATTTCATATATGAGATTATATTGTTCAAGCGCGTTACGAAAAAAAGACAACTGTATAAGAAAATATAGGGGGATAGACTTACAAACTGTTACACAAATTGTAGTAAATAATCTAAATACAAAAGTTAATAATATTGTAAATTGTGATAATGTAGCTGAATTAATGCAAAAAAATTATAAAAGTAATAATACTAGCCAATATGAAAAAGAATTAAAGGTAAATGAAAAGCAATTAGAAAAATGCAATAAGATAATATCTTCGTTATATCAAGATTATAAAACTGAAATTATAAGTGAATATGATTTTAAAATGATGTATGAACAAGAAATATCAAAAAGAGATTTATTAAATGAAAAAATTTTTAATGTAAAACAAAGAATTAATAATAACAAAGAAGTATCAGAATTGGAATTTAAAAGAATAGCAAGGAAAATCTTAGATGTGAAAAAATGGAATAAAGAACAATTACTGGATATTATTGAAAGTATAGAAATTGATAATACAGATAATATTTTTATAAACTACAAATATGACATATTGGAGTGAGATGATGAAGAAATACAAAGTAGCTATTTATCTAAGACTATCTAAAGAGGACATAGAAGCAAATAATAGTATTGATATTCAAAGGGAGATTACCACAAAATATGCAAAAGAACATGGTTATAATATTGTCCAAGAATACATAGATAATGGGTATTCTGGAATTTTAGATTCAAGACCAGCTCTAAATAGATTAATAACTGATATTACTAGAAATAAGATAGATATGGTAATTGTAAAAGATATAAGCAGACTTACAAGGGATAAAAATTTAACTTCTTATTATACTGATATATTTTTCCCCGATAATGACATTAGATTAATATCTGTAACAGAAAATATAGATACAGGAGAAAGATACGAAATTGATGATATAGTAGCTTTAAAAGGTATAGTAAATCAAAGCTATTTAGAGGATATTTCTAAGAAAATAAAAGCAGTAAAAACAAATCTAAAGAAACAAGGAAAATTTATTGAAGGCAGTGTAGCTTATGGATATAAAAAGGACGAATTAGATAAAACAAAAATTGTAATAGATGAAAATGTTGAATATATTATTAAAGAAATATTCGAACTTTTTATAAAAAGTGTTGGACCAACAGAAATAGCAAAAAAATTAAATAATAAGCAAATACAAACACCCTCACAATATCTAAAACTAAAGAACCGAGGAGAATATTGGACAAAATCAGCCGTTAATCGAATATTAAATAATCCAATATATTGTGGAAGATTAGTACTTAATAAATATGAAAATAATATAAAACTAAAAAAAAGAATAGCTAATAGAAAAAGTCAATACGAGTATTTGGAAAATACTCATGAAGCAATAATCAAGCCAGAAGTATTTGAAGAAGTACAAAGAATTAAAGGTAATATTACAAAAGAAAATTTAAAGAAATATGTTTATCTTCTAAGAGGATTAGTCTTTTGCAAGAACTGTGGTAGAAAGATGACCTATAAAAATAGTAGACCTATACGAATTGACAAAAATGAAAAAGTAACAGGTAGAAAAAATGAATTGGGATATTTTATATGTACTGAACACTATAGACATAAAGATATTTGTAATGAATGGGTTAAAATAATGGAAACAGACTTAAATAAAATGGTATTAAACAAAATATCAAAAAGATTAAAAAAATTACAACTAGGGAAGTATGCGGATGATATAATGTCATATAAAGAAATGCTAGAGTTTAAATTAAATGAAGATAGAAAAATAAAAAATGAAATATCTAAAAGAGAGTTTAATTTCAAAATTCTTTATGCCAAAAAAGTTGAAGAAGTAATATCAGAAGAAGAATTTATTTCTGAATACAATAAATATAAAACAGAAATTTTAGAATTAAAGAAAAAATTAGATAGGTTAGTAAAAAATAAAATAAGGTACAATTCCAAAAGTGACGTTGACAAGTTGATTACCGATTTTTCTGAAACAAAAAAGTTTGACAATTATATTATGAAAAAATTAGTAGAAAAAATTGAAATTGGAAAAAAAGGCGAAGTTAGAATTACTTTGAAGGTGTAAGAAAAAACACCTAATATTTTTAATAAAAATGGTTGCACAATATTACCTTACTCAGAGCAAAAAGCTAGAGCAACTTATGAAAAATTAATAAATTTATGTGCTGATGACCCAGATGTAGTTGATCCTTTACGATTTTTAAGAGAAAGAGAAGTTGTTCATTTTCAAAGGTTTGGAGAAGCTTTAAGAAATGTTCAAGATAAACTTGCTGAAAAAAGATTTTTTATTAAAGGTATGAACAATAGTAACTGTGATTGTAACAGTTAAGACTAAGATAAAGTAATAAGATGAAAGCAAACAAAAACTAAATTTGCTTTCATTTTTTATTATAAAATAAGTAATTTAATCTTTATTACAGTAATAATATAAAAATATAAAGACACAAAAAAATTACAAAATGATAATAGATGATTAACAATTTTAATATATAATACAACTAATCTATTAAGGAGGTAGTAAATGGAAAATATATTAAACAATAATGAACTAATAAGTAATAGAAAATCATATAATGAATTTGAAATAATTATGGCAATATATCAAAAAGCATTAAATAATATTATGAAAAAGTTTTTAAATTTAAAGAAAATGATAAATGAATATTATCAATATGATGTAATAACTAATATAGTAACAAGAATAAAAAGACCAGAAAGTATATCTAAAAAAATGAAAGATAAAGAATTGAATATCAATTATGAAAATATGATTGAAAATATTAATGATATTGCTGGTATGAGAATTATTTGTAGTTATAAAGATGATATTTATAAAATTATAAATATTATTAAAGCTCAAGAAGATATAAAAATTTTAAAAGAAAAAGATTATATAAAAAACAAAAAAAAGAGCGGATATTCAGCTTATCATATAATAGTAGGCGTTCCAATACAAATTAAAAAAGAAGAAATAGAAATAAAAGTAGAAATACAAATAAGAACAGTTTTAATGGATTTTTGGTCAAAAACAGAACATAAAGTAAAATACAAGACTAATAAAAAAATTTCCAAAATAAATTCAATAAAATTATGCTTTTACGCGAAAATAATAGACATTATAAGTGACAAACTTGTATTATTGCAGAAAGAATAATATTAAAAATTTAAAAGTGATATAAAAATTACATAAAAAATATATATTATTTATAAATATATTGAAAATAATATTTAGTAATGATATTATGTAATAAACTATTAAAAAGAAAGAGAAAGAAAAAATGAATAAAACGAAGAGAAAAATATTTAATACAGCAATAAAACTGTTTTCAGAAAAAGGTTATGATAATGCAAGTGTTGAAGATATTACAGCTATAGCAGGAGTAGCAAAAGGCTCTTTATATTATCACTTTTCTAAAAAAGAAGATATTTTTGATATGCTATTACAAGAAGGAATGGGATTACTAAAAAATAGTATAGAAATAAAAACTAAAAAATGTACAAGTTCATTAGAAAAAATAAAAGCTATAATATTAGTAGAAATAAAAGTAATAGTTAAATATGAGGATTTTTTAAATGTTGTACTTTCTCAGATGTGGGGAGAAAAAGAAAAAAATCAAAAATGTAAAAAAGCTGTATTTGAATATATAAAAATTATTGAAGATATAGTAAAAGAAGGCATTGATAATGGTGAGTTTTATGATGGAGATGTAGAGGCAATAGCTTCTGGAATTTTTGGAGTTACATGTTCAAGTCTTATATATAGATTAAAAAAGAATAGAGAAGTAGATGTAGATAAAGTTTATAAAGGCTTTATAGACAATGTGACAAGAACAATAAGTATAATACAAAAATAAAAAATATTAAACTGACCTCTCAGTCTAAAGACATATATTAAAAAGTGTGATATAAAATTAATATAAAAACTATATTGGAGGTAAAAAATGAAAATAAAAAAGGAGTTTGAAGCAAAAGAATTTAATAATATTAAGGAGATTATATATAATGCTTCAATAAAATATAAAGACAACATAGCTTTTACAATAAAACATCAGGATAACAAATTAGTAAAGTATGAAAACATAACTTATAAAAAACTATTAGAAGATATAAATGCTTTTGGAACATCATTATTAAATATGGGAGCAAAAGGAAAAAGAATTGCTGTAATAGGAAAAAACAGATATGAATGGGTAATTTCTCATTTAGCAAATTTACTAGGAGGTATAGTGTCTGTTCCTCTAGACAAAGATTTACAATATGAGGAATTAGAAAATTCTTTAATTAGAAGTGAAGCCGAAATTATAGTGTTTGATGAAAAATTAAAAGATAAAATTATAGAAATACAAAATAATCAAAAAACAAAATTAAAAGAATTTATATGTATGAGCGAAACAGAAGGTTTTAAATCTGTTAAAGAGCTAATAGTAGAAGGAGAAAAACTATTAGAAAATAATAAAGAATATATAAATATAAAAATTGATGATAATACTCTGAATATTTTATTATTTACATCTGGTACAACATCACAATCAAAAGCTGTAATGCTTTCTCAAAAAAATATAGCATCAAATGTTTATGCTATGCAGTGCTGTGAAGATATAAAAGATACCGATGTAAATATTGCATTCTTACCATTTCACCACATTTTTGGTTCTACTTGTATAATAATGATGCTAGCTTGTGGAGTAAAAACAGTATTTCCAGATGGCTTAAGATATATAAAACAAAATTTGAATGAATATAAAGTTTCTATATTTGTTGGAGTTCCAATTTTAATTGAAGCTATTTATAAAGCAATAATGAAAGAAATTGAAAAACAGGGGAAAACAAAATTAATAAATACAGCTTTTAAAATTAGTAATGTATTATTAAAATTACATATAGACATACGAAGAAAAATTTTTAAACAAATAATAGATGCATTAGGAGGAGAATTAAGATCTATTATTTCCGGAGGAGCACCAGCTGATCCTGTTATTTCTAAAGGGTTTCATAATTTAGGAATAAAAACATTTCAAGGCTATGGCTTAACAGAAACATCACCAGTAATTACAGCAGAGGATTATTGGCATATAAAACTTGGATCAGTAGGAATACCAATGAAAAATGTTCAAGTAAATATAGTAAATAAAGATGAAAACAATATTGGAGAAGTAATTGCTAAAGGACCAAATGTTATGCTTGGATATCATGAAATGCCGGAAGAAACTAATAAAGTTTTAAAAGACGGATGGTTTTATACAGGAGATTTAGGCTATATAGATGAAGAAGGATATTTATTTATAACAGGAAGAAATAAAAATATGATTGTTCTAAAAAATGGAAAAAAAGTATTTCCAGAAGAAATAGAAACAATTATAAATAGAATAGAATTAGTTTCTGAGTCAATGGTATTTGGAATGCCAGACAAAGATGATAAAAATGACATTACTTTATCAGTAAAAATTGTTTATGATAAAGAAGTAGTAAAAGAAAAATATGAACATAAAACAGAAGAAGAACTATACCAAATTATTTGGAAACAAATAAAGCAAATTAATACTAAATTTCCAAGATATAAACACATACAAAATATGATTTTAACTGACGAAGAACTAGTAAAAACTACAACTAAAAAAGTAAAGAGACAAGAAGAAATGAAATTAATATTAAATAAATGAATATAAAAAATAGACTGAAGGTCTATTTTTTTTTACAGAAAATGCTGAAAATACATTATACTGACCTCTCAGTCTAGAGACTTTTTGTGAAATTTATGATATAGATAATAAAGAACAAATTTATATATTAACTGATGAGGAGATAGATAAATGAGTGAAAGATTATATGATTATTTAAAAATAACAGATTTAAAGGATATGTTAAATAAAACGAAGGACTTATATGGAGAAAAGCCAGCATACAAAATAAAAATAGAAAAAGAAAAATATAAAGTATTTACACATAAAGAAGTAAGAGAAATGATAGATGGTTTGGGAACAGCGTTAATAAATTTAGGATTAAAAGGAAAAAGAATAGGAATCATAGGAGAAAATAGATATGAATGGGAAATAGCATATCTATCAATAGTTTGCGGAACAGGAATAGTTGTACCTTTAGATAAATCTTTACCAGAAAACGAATTAGAAAATTTAATTGAAAGATCGCAAATAGAGGCTATATTTTATACAAGCAAATACGAAGAGTCAATAAACAAGATAAAATACAATCAAAAAAATAAACTAAAACATTTAATTTCTATGGATTTAAAAATACATAAAGAAGGAGTATATTCTCAAAATGAATTGATTAAACAAGGAAAAGTTTTAATAAAAAAAGGTAATAGAAAATTTTTAGATGCAAAAATAAATTCAGAAGAAATGAATATAATGTTATTCACTTCGGGAACTACATCTAAGTCAAAGGTTGTTTGTCTTTCACATAAAAATATATGCTCAAACTTAATGGATATTGGAAGTGTGTTAGACGTAAATTCAGAAGATGTTTTACTTTCAATTTTGCCTATTCATCATGTTTTTGAATGTACCGTAGGATTTCTTTTTGCATTATATAAAGGGGCTCAAACAGTGTTTTGTGATGGAATAAGACATATAATAGAAAATTTAAATGAATACAATGTTTCTGTTATGGCTTGTGTTCCTAGTTTATATGAAAGAATATTTTCAATTATTATGAAAAAATTAGAAAAAGAAGGAAAACTAAAAAATATTTTAGAAAATGAAGAAAAATATAAAAATTCAACAATGGAAGAGAAAAAAGAAGTATTTAAAGAAATACATAATATGTTAGGTGGAAAAATTAAATTATTTATAAGTGGAGCTGCTGCATTAGATCCTAAAATTGAAGAAAAGTATAGACTATTAGGTTTTAATTTAGTTCAAGGATATGGATTAACAGAAACATCGCCTGTTGTAGGAGTGGGGAATAACAAATATCATAGAATAGGTTCAATTGGAAAAACTGTTCCTAGTGTAGAGGTAAAATTAGTAGATAAAAATGAAGAAGGAATAGGAGAATTAATAGTAAAAGGTCCTAATGTAATGCTAGAATATTATCAAAATGAGAAGGCTACAAAAGAAGTACTTAAAGATGGTTGGTTTTATACAGGAGATTTAGCTAAAATAGATAAAGATGGATACATATATATTTGTGGAAGAAAAAAAAGTGTAATAGTTTTAAAAAACGGAAAAAATATATTTCCAGAGGAAATGGAAAATTTAATAAATAAAATTGAAGGAGTAAAAGAATCTTTTATTTATGGAAAACAACAAACTGAAGATAAAAATGACATAAAAATTAATGTTTTAATTGTATTTGATAGAGAGCTAGTACAAGATGTTTACAAAGTACAAAATGATGCAGAAATATATAAAGTAATATCAAATAAAATAAAGGAAATAAATAACAAAATGCCAAAATATAAAGCTATTAGAGGCATATTATTATCTGAAAAAGAATTAATAAAAACTACAACAAATAAAATAAAAAGGCAGGAAAATTTAGATGCAATTAATAAATTTAACTACTAATTTTTTAGGAAAAAATTTTATTTTTCATAAAATAATAGATTCAACTCAAGCTGAAATATTTAGATTAATAAAAAATAATAATATAAAAAATGGAACTGTTGTAATGGCAGATATTCAAACAAATGGAATAGGAACACAAGGAAAAAAATGGTATACTGATGAAACCAACAATATAGCATTTTCATTGTTTATACAACTTAATTGTAATATTAGAAAATTAAATTATATAACTGTTAAGATAGCTCAAATTATATTAGATATTTTTAAAACTGAATATGGAATAACTTTAGAAATAAAGTTACCAAATGATATTATGTATAAAGGGAAAAAATTGGGAGGTATTTTAACACAAACAAAAACAATAAAAGAACAGTGTAAATATATAGTAGTTGGAATAGGTATTAATACAGAAAAAGACACATTTACAGAAGAAATTAAAAATATAGCAACATCAATAAAAAAAGAATTTGGGGTACAAATAAATGTTATAAAATTTATTTCTAAATTTTGCAATGAATTTGAAAAAGAAATATTAAGAAGAAAGGAAAATTAAAGTGAAAATAGGATATTTATTTCCAGGACAAGGTTCTCAATATATAGGTATGGGAAAAGATCTATATGAAGAATATGAAGAAGTAAGGCAAATATATGAAAAAGCAAAACTAATTACAGGAATAGACATTGCTAAATTATCTTTTGAAGGACCAGAAGAAAAATTAAATGAAACTAAAAATACACAACTTGCAATACTTATTAATTCATTAGCTTTTGTAGAGATTATGAAACAAAACAATATATATCCAGAAATATCGGCAGGACTAAGCTTAGGAGAATATACTGCTTTGATAAATTCTAATGTAATATCTTTTGAAGAAGGCATAAGACTTGTAAAAAAAAGAGGAGAATATATGCAGAATTTGCTTCCTAGCGGAGAATGGCTTATGGCTGCAATTATAGGAATGACAGAAGAACAAGTAGAAGACATCTGTAAAAGAGTAATATCTGGATTTGTAGTACCTGCTAATTATAATTGTAACGGACAAATTGTTATTTCAGGAGAAAAAAAAGCAGTACTAGAAGCTCAAAATATTGCAAATCAAATGGGAGCTAAAAAGGTAATTATATTAAAAACAGCAGGACCATTTCATACACAAAAATTATTAAATAGTTCTAAAGCACTAAAAAAAGAATTAGAAAATATTACTATAAATAAATTTCAAACAAAAGTAATTAAAAATATAGATGGAGAATTTTATAAAGATACAGATAATATAAAAGACATTTTAACTAAACATATAATAAATCCAGTTAAATTTTCTAAAACTTTAAAAAATATGATTTTAAATGGTATAGATGTATTTATTGAAATTGGACCAGGAAAGACTTTATCTGGATTTGTAAAAAAGACACCAACGGACAAAAAGATAAAAGTTCTTAATATAAATAATATACTAAATTTAAAAGAAACTATAAAATATATAAAGGAGGAATACTTAAATGAATAAAGTGGCACTTATAACTGGAGCTACAAGAGGAATCGGAAGAGAGATAGCTATAGTTCTTGCAGAAAATGGATATGATATAGCTATTAATTATAGAAAAGAAAATGAAGACCTAATAAATATAAAAAAAGAAATAGAAAATAAAAAAGTTAAATTTCTTGCTGTACAAGGAGATGTATCAAATTTTGAAGATTGTGAAAAATTTACAAAAGAAGTAATACAAGTATATGGAAAAATAGATGTTCTAATAAATAATGCTGGAATTACAAAAGATACTCTATTAGTAAGGATGAAAAAAGAAGATTTTAAGCAAGTTATAGATGTAAATTTAATTGGAACCTATAATGTAACTAAAAATGTTATTAATTATATGATAAAAGCTCACAGTGGAAAAATTATAAATATATCATCAATTGTAGGAATATCAGGAAATGCAGGGCAAACCAATTATGCAGCTTCTAAAGCAGGAATAATAGGTTTTACTAAAAGCTTAGCAAAGGAGGTAGCACCAAGAAATATATTGGTAAATGCCGTGGCACCAGGATTTATAGAAACTAGTATGACTAACGTATTAAAAGATGAGGTCAAAGAAAATATTTTAAAACAAATACCACTAAATAGAATAGGAACTGCAAAAGAGGTTGCAAATGTAGTTAAATTTTTAACGTCCGAAGATAGTTTATACATAACAGGACAGGTTATTAATGTTGATGGTGGAATGTTGATGTAAAGGAGAAGATTATGGAAAAAAGAGTAGTTATAACAGGCATAGGAGCTATAACTCCAATAGGTAAAGATATTAATAAAACTTGGGAAGGAATAGAAAAAAAAAGATGTGGTATTGATAATATTTCTTTATTTGATACTACTAATTTTAAAACAAGCCTAGCTGCAGAAGTAAAAGAATATAATCCTTTAGATTATTTTGAAACAAAACAAGCAAAAAGATTAGATAGATCATCTCAATTTGCAATAATAGCGGCAAGAGAGGCGATTAAAGATAGCGGAATAACAAAGGAAAACACAAATTATGATAGAGTTGGAATTTTCGTGAGTTCTGGAATAGCAGGTCTTAATACTATCCAAGAACAATGTGAAATTAATTTTAAAAAAGGAAATAACAGAGTTTCTCCAATGTTTATTCCAATGTCAATAGCTAATATGCCTGCAGGAAATATCTCAATAGAATTTGGTTTTAAAGGAGAATCTATGGCAATATTAACTGCTTGTGCATCTTCTACACATTCTATAGGAGAAGCTTACAAAAGTATAAAACAAGGATATGAAGACGTAATAATAGCTGGAGGAACAGAGGCATCTATATGTGAGATGGGACTTGCAGGATTTGAAAATATGAAAGCATTATCTAACGAGACTAATAAAAATAGAGCAAGTATGCCTTTCGATAAAGAAATAAATGTATTTGTTATGGGAGAAGGAGCAGGAATTCTAGTAATTGAAGAATTAGAACATGCTATTAAAAGAAAAGCTATTATTTATGCAGAAATTATAGGATTTGGAGCTACGACAGATGCTTATCATATAACTTCTCCAAGTCCAAATGGAGAAGGAGCCGAAAAAGCAATGATTAGAGCAATGAAAGATGCAAATATAAAAGCCGAAGATATTGATTATATAAATGCACATGGAACTTCTACACATTTAAATGATTTAACTGAAACAAAAGCTATAAAGGCTGCTTTTAAAGAAGCTAGTAAAACAGTAAAGATAAGTTCAAGTAAAGGAAATTTAGGTCATTTATTAGGAGCAGCTGGAGCAGTAGAAGCTATAATTTGTATAAAAGCAATGCAAAACAATTTTATACCTCCTACAATAAATTACAAAGAAAAAGATGAAGAATGTGATTTAAACATAGTTCCTAATGAACCTGAGAAATCAAAACTAAACATAGTAATGTCTAACTCTTTAGGCTTTGGGGGACATAATGCTAGTATTATATTAAAAAAATATAAGGAGAATTAATAATGGAATATGAAAAAATTAAACAATTAATAAATGATATGGGAAATTCTAAATTAACATCAATAGATATAGAATTTTCAGATGGAACTAAGATAAGTATAAAAAAAGAAGCTGAAAAAATAATAGAAAATAAAAAAGAAGAACCTTATTATATTAAAGAAAAAGTTAATAATATAGAGTATAATCAAGAAAAAAGAGAGAAAATTGTAAAATCTCCAATGGTTGGAACTTTTTATACAAAACCATCACCAACGTCAGCGCCATATACAGAAATAGGAAAAGAAGTAAAAAAAGGAGATACACTTTGTATAATAGAAGCTATGAAATTAATGAATGAAATAGAGTCTGAGTATACGGGAAAAGTTATAGAAATATTAGTGGAAGATGGAAGAACAGTAGAATATGGGACACCTTTATTTAGAATAGGAGAATAAAATGTTAAGTAAAGAAGAAATAAAAAAAATTATACCTCAAAGAGAACCATTCTTAATGATTGACGAAATAGAAAGTTATATACCTGGAGAAAAAGCTATAGCATATAAAAATATAGATAAAAACGAATGGTATTTTAAGGGACATTTCCCTGATAATCCAATAATGCCAGGTGTATTAATTACAGAAAGTTTAGCTCAAACTGGAGCAGTTGCAATACTTTCAATGGAAGAAAATAAAGGAAAAAATGCTTTATTTGGAGGCATTAATAAAATGAAATTTAAAAAAATGGTACTACCAGGAGATAAATTAAAATTAGAAGTAAAAATTATTAAAAGAAAAGGACCTATTGGGATAGGAGAAGCCATAGCTAGTGTAAAAGGAGAGATAGTAGCTATAGGTGAGCTTACATTTGCTTTAATATAAAGAAAGGAGAGTAAAAGTAATGAACAAAATATTAATTGCAAATCGAGGAGAGATTGCAGTACGAATTATTAGAACTTGTAAAGAGATGAATATAAAGACTGTAGCAATTTATTCTGAGGCAGATAAAGATGCATTACATACTCGTTTAGCAGATGAAGCCATTTGCATAGGACCAGCAATACCTACAAAAAGTTATTTAAATATAAAAAATATTATTGAAGCGGCATACATAACAAGTAGTGATAGTATACACCCAGGTTTTGGGTTTTTATCAGAAAATTCTAAATTTGCAAAAATATGTGAAGAATCTAATATAAAATTTATTGGTCCAAGTTCTAATGTAATAGAGCTATTAGGGAATAAATCAAAAAAAAAAAAATTAATGAAACAAGCAGGTATTCCTGTTATTCCTGGATCAGAAGGATGTATAAAAAATATAGAAGAAGCTATATTAATTGCAAAAGAAATAGGTTATCCAGTAATACTAAAAGCTTCGGCAGGTGGTGGAGGAAAAGGAATACGAATAGCAAAAAATGTAGAAGAATTACAAAAAAATTATGAAATTGTAAAACAAGAAGCAAAAACTTCATTTAACGATGATAATATTTATCTTGAAAAATATATAAAAAACCCTAGACATATTGAAGTACAAATATTAGCAGATGAATATGGAAACGTAGTTCATCTAGGAGAAAGGGATTGTACTATTCAAAGAAAACACCAAAAAATTGTTGAAGAAACGCCATCAACTATAATAGATGAAAAACTTAGAAATAAATTGGGAAATATTGCTATTAAAGTTGCACAAATTGCAAAATATATAAGTTGTGGAACAGTAGAATTTTTAGTAGATAGTGATAAAAATTTTTATTTTATGGAAATGAATACTAGAATTCAGGTAGAGCATCCAATAACAGAAATGAGGACAGGGATAGACATTGTAAAAGAACAAATAAAAATTGCAGCAGAAGAAAAATTAAAGTATAAACAAAAAGAAATAAAATTTAAAGGATACTCAATAGAGTGTAGAATAAATGCAGAAAACCCACATAAAAATTTTATGCCTTGTCCAGGTAAAATTAATGAAATACATTTACCAGGAGGAAATGGAATAAGGGTTGATACAGCTATTTATAATGGTTATATAATACCACCTAATTATGATTCTATGATTGCAAAAATAATATGTTTAGGAACAACAAGAAACGAAGCTATTGCTAAAATGAAAAGAGCCTTAGAAGAATTAGTGATAGATGGTGTAAATACTAATAGAGATTTTTTACTTGAAATAATAAAAAAACCAAACTTTATTAGAGGAAATTTTGATACTTCATTTATAGAAAAAGAAATATTAAATAATCAAAACTTAAAGAAAGAGGAATATAAATGATTATTGATAAAATTAAAAAAAGAGAAACAGTAAATGTAAAAAATAAAAAAAGTAATATAGACATACCTATAGGAAAGTGGATAAAATGTGAAAATTGCAAGGAAATAATATATAAAGAAGCTATTAGAGAAAACTTAAATATATGTCCTAACTGTGGAAAATATTTTAGAATGCATATTGGAAAAAGATTAGAATTGATTATAGACGAAGGAACTTATAAAAAATTCAATTTAAAAATAGAAACTACAAATCCTTTAAATTTAGAAGATTATCCTAAAAAATTAAAAAGCTTAAGAGAAAAAACTGGACTTGAAGAGGCTGTAGCTTGTGGCACTGGAAATATAAATGGAGAAAAAGTAGTTATTTGTATAATGGATAGTGGATTTTTAATGGGAAGCATGGGAGTAGTTGTTGGTGAAAAAATAACTTATGCTATAGAGAAAGCTATAGAACAAAAGTTACCTCTAATAATATTTTCAGTTTCGGGTGGTGCAAGAATGCAAGAAGGTATAATATCTTTAATGCAAATGGCAAAAACAACAGCAGCATTAACAAAATTAGATGAAGCGGGATTATTATATATATCTGTTCTAACAGATCCGACTTATGGGGGAGTCACAGCATCGTTTGCTAGCCTAGGAGATATTATATTAGCAGAGCCAAAAGCTATGATTGGCTTTGCAGGGCCAAGAGTTATACAACAAACGATAGGAAAAGAACTTCCAGAAGGATTTCAAACAGCTGAATTTTTATTAGAACATGGTTTTATAGATAAAATAGTAGAAAGAAAAGACTTGAAAAATACAATTTATAAATTAATTCAATTTCATAAAGGAGGCAAAAAAAATGGCTAATAAAAAAATAACTGCTTGGGAAAGAGTAGAAATTGCTAGAAATCCAAGAAGAAAAACTGCTTTAGATTATATAGATGGTATATTTGACGAATTTATGGAACTGCACGGAGATAGAACTTTTAAAGATGATAAATCAATTTGTTGTGGATTATCAAGAATAGGGAAACAAAATTTTACAGTAATAGCAGAACAAAAAGGTAGAAATACAAAAGAAAATATAGAAAGAAATTTTGGAATGCCAAATCCAGAAAGCTATAGAAAAGCAATAAGATTTATGAAACAGGCTGAAAAATTTAACAGACCAATAATTACTTTTGTTGATACGAAAGGAGCCTATCCAGGTATAGAAGCAGAAGAAAGAGGACAAGGAGAAGCTATAGCAAAATCAATGTTTGAAATGGCAAGATTAGAAGTGCCAACAATATCAATCATAATAGGAGAGGGCTCAAGTGGAGGAGCTTTAGCTATTGCTGTTACAAACAAAGTTTTTATGCTTGAAAATGCAATTTATTCTATTTTATCTCCAGAAGGATATAGCAGCATATTATGGAAAGATGGAAGTAGATTTAAAGAAGCAGCAGAAAGGATGAAACTAACTGCAAAAGATTTATTAGATTTAAAAGTAATAGACAAAATAATTAAAGAACCTATGAATCAAGAATTTGAGGAAATAGTAAAAAACCTTAAAAAAGAAATAACTGTAACCATTAAAGATTTGAATAAATTAAGTAAAAAAGATATTGTTGAAGAAAGATATAAAAAATTTAGAAACATAGGAGAATTTATTAATTTATAAGGAGGATATTATGTTATTAAAAGATAAAAAAGTTTTAATAATGGGAATAAGAAATAAATGGAGTATTGCTTTTGGAATAGCAAAATCAGCTTATGAAAATGGAGCAAAATTAATTTTTACTTATATGGGAGAAGAAAATAAAGAAAAAATAGAAGAATTAATATCAGAATTTAAAGGTAGTAAAGCTTATGTATTAAATGAGGCATCAGAAGACAATGTACTTAAAGAAACGTTTGAAAAAATTAAATGTGAAAATGGAAAAATAGATGGAATAGTTCATAGCATTGCACATGCAAACACTGACGATTTACACAATGATTTTATATATACAAGTAAAAATGGATATGCTCATGCTATTGATGTAAGTGCTTATTCATTTGTTCTTACAGCAAGAATAGCTAAAGAGATAGAATTATTAAATGAAAAAGCTAAATTAATTACATTAACATATATTGGATCAAATAGAGTATTAGAAGGATATAATGTGATGGGAGTAGCTAAAGCAGCATTAGAATCAAGTGTTAGATATTTATCACAAAATTTAGGAAAAGAAGATATAAGAGTAAATGCCATATCTGCAGGACCAATAAAAACTTTGTCAGCTAAAGGAATTAAAAATTTTTCAGATATATTAACTATAGTAGAAAAAAAAGCACCATTACATCAAAATGTAACAATAACACAAGTAGGTGATGTTGCTACATTTTTACTAAGCAATATGTCTGAATGTATAACTGGTCAAGTAATATATGCAGATAATGGATATAGTATAATAGGAGTTTAAGGAGGTGAAAATGTGAATAGAGATGAAATTTTTGAAAAAGTAAAAACTATAGTGATAGAACAATTAGGCATAAGTGAAGAAGAAGTTAAAGAAGAAGCTACTTTTGTTGATGATTTAGCAGCAGATTCTTTAGATATTGTTGAATTGGTAATGCAAATAGAAGAAGAATTTAATATGGAAATTCCAGATGACGCAGCTGAGAAAATTGTTACTATAGGAGACGTTGTTGATTACATAAAAGAACATAAATAAATATTTATTATAACAAAAAATACGTATTGTCTTTTTAATAGCAATACGTACTTTTTATACCAATATTAAAAATTAAACTTTAAATTTAATAATAGCACATAACTTATTATCTGATTTCATAACTACATAATGATAGCCATTTTCAAAACTATAATAACAGTCAACTATATCTCCTAATTTAGCACTAGTTTTATACATAACTTCAAATTTATTTATATTATCATTCATATATATATTTTTAGGTAAAGCATCATAAGAATAAGATAAATAATTTAAATTGTGCATATGTTCATTAAAATCAATATCTTTTCGTAAAACTTTAAAACTAAATTTAAGAGTGGAATTATTAGGCTCTTTTAATTTAATAATATCTTCTTCATCAAAAACACTTTTTATTTCTGGTTTATAGCAATCAATAATGTCATTTGAAATTTTAGTAATATGTTTTGAATCAATATTAACTAAAACCCATTTAGAACTTGCTATACAAATTAAATTTTGTTTTTCATCATAAATTTCAAAATCACGTAAAGTAGATATATTGTTACTAGGTCTAGCCCAAGTTTTAACAGTAATCTTAGCTCCAAAAGGAACTCTTTTAAAAACAGAAACTTTCCAATGAAGTAAAACCCAAGATAAATGAGTTTTTGGCGTTTGAGTTATACCATAGCCAACTATATCAGAATGAAAACAACCTATATCTTCTAATAAACACAAAATTCCATAATTAGAAAGTAAATTTGCATTACTAATATGCCTAACACCTATTTCAAAATCTTTTTCAAAAATTGCCATTTTTTTTCTCCTTATATAAACTTTTATTTACAAAATATTTATAAAATATTATAATACATATATAAAAAAATAACAATTAAATTTTTTATAAAGGAATACAAATGGGATTAGAAGAGTGTAATATTTGTCCACGTAACTGTCGGAGTAAATAGATTAGAAGGTAAAAACGGATATTGTGGATGTAATAATAAAATAAAAATTGCATTAGCATCTATACACAATTATGAAGAACCAAGTATTAGTGGAGAAAATGGCTCAGGGACAGTGTTTTTTAGTAATTGTAATTTAAATTGTATATATTGCCAAAATTATGAAATTAGCCAGCTAGGAAAAGGTATAGAGATAAGCATAGAAGAATTAGCAAATATATTTTTAAAACAGCAGGAAAAAGGAGTAAATAATATAAATTTAGTAACTCCTACTATGTATGTTTATCAAATTATTGAGGCAATAAAAATAGCTAGACAAAATGGACTAAAAATTCCAATTATATATAATACAAATGGTTATGAAACTGTAGAAACTATAAAAAAATTAGAGGGATATATAGATGTATATTTACCAGATTTAAAATATTATTCAGACGAACTTAGCAAAAAATATTCTAAAGCAGATAATTATTTTAAAATAGCAACACAAGCCATTAAACAAATGCAAAAACAAGTAGAAAATCCTATATTTAACGAAAAAGGAATTATACAAAAAGGTTTAATTATTAGACACTTAATATTACCAAATCATTTACAAAATACAAAGAATATTTTAAAATGGATTAAACAAAATATGCCAGAAGAAACATATATAAGTATAATGGCACAATATTTTCCAACTTATAAAGCAAAAGAAGATAAATTATTAAATAGAAAATTAACTAAAAAGGAATATAAGGAAATAGAAAAATTTTTATATACACTAGACTTAAAAAATGGGTATATACAAGAACTAGGAGAACATGAAGAAGCATATGTACCAAATTTTAATTACAATATATAAAAATAATAAAATATACTTGTGATATTTTTAATTTTTTGATATATTAATACAAGAAAAAAGGAGGAAATATATGAGTAAATTTGATGACATATATTTAGAAATAGTAGAAAAAATTTTAAAAGAAGGGTATTATGACCAAAATAGAACGGGAATAGCAACTTATAAATTGCCACATCAAATAATGCAATTTAATTTAGAAGAAGAATTTCCTATATTAACTACCAAATTTGTTGCTTTTAAAACAGCTGTAAAAGAATTATTATGGATATTTCAAAAACAATCTAATAGTGTAGAAGAATTAAAAGCACAAAATGTACATATTTGGGATGAATGGGAAATGGAAGATGGAACTATTGGAACATCTTATGGATGGATAGTTAAAAAGTTTCATCAAATAGATACTTTAATAGAACAATTAAAAACAAATCCACAAAATAGAAGGATGATTATAAATTTATGGCAAATTCCATATTTAGAAACAGGAGCACTTTATCCTTGTGTATTTAATAGTTGTTGGGATGTAACGCAAGGAAAATTAAATTGTATGTTAACAATACGATCTAATGATTTACCATTAGGAAATCCATTTAATGTAGTACAATATGCAGTGCTAGTACATTTATTAGCTCAAGTAACAGGATACAAACCAGGATTACTAACAGTTTGTATTAGCAATGCTCATATTTATGAAAATCAAATAGAAGGAATGAAAGAACAATTATCTAGAAGAGATAAAGCTCTTTCTGCTCCAAAATTATGGATCAATCCAGAAATAAAAGACTTTTATAAATTTACTATAGATGATATTAAATTAATTGACTATGAACATCTTGGAAAAATAGAGATGCCAGTGTCAGTATAAAAGATAAAAAGGAATAGGTAAAAAATATGTTAAGTATTATAGTAGCAATAGCTAATCAAAATGTTATAGGAAAAGACAATAAATTAATATGGCACTTACCGGAAGATTTAAAAAGATTTAAAAGGCTAACAACAGGTCATACAATAATTATGGGAAGAAAGACTTTTGAATCACTAGGAAGAGTTTTACCTAATAGAAAGCATGTAATATTATGCAATGATGTAGCAATGAATATAGATGATGAAAATGTTGAAATTCTAGAAGATATTAATCTACTAGACAAATATATTAAATCAGAAGAAGAACACTTTGTTATAGGTGGAGCAACCATATATAAGCTATTAATGCCATATTGTAATAAGATGTATATAACTAAAATTAATGCAAACTTTGAAGGAGATGTATATTTCCCGGAAATAAAAAAAGAAGAATGGAAAGTTTTAAAAGTAGAAAAAGGAATAAAAAATGAAGAAAATCCTTTTGAATATGAATATATAGATTATATAAGAAAATAAAAATAAAGAATAGATATAAGTAATTAAAAAATATTGAAAAATATGAAGAGATATGATATAAAATAGTAAAGTATGTATAAGCAAAATACATAAAATAAAAATTAAATAATAAAAACAAAGGAGGATCAAATTAATGGAAAAACAAAAAGAGAAAATACCATTAAAACAAAGAAAAAAGGGAGAAAGAGGAATAACATTAATAGCATTGGTAGTAACAATAGTAGTATTATTAATATTAGCAGCAGTAAGTATAACAGCACTATTGGGAGAAAATGGGTTAATAACAAGAGCAAAATTAGCAGAAGAAAAAACAAATCAATCAGTACAAAATGATATAGCAGCAATGGAAGAATTAAATCAGCAATTAGAAGAACTAGTAAATAAAGAATCAAAAACAGCAGGAGAAGTATTAAAAGTAAATCCAGAAGCAACAGATAAAAGTCCATATGTAAAATATAACAATATGCTTTGTAGAGTATTATATAATGATGCAGAACATGGAATACAAATAGTTACAGCAGATAATAAAGTAGTACCAGATGTAACATTAGGATATATAGATGACAAAGTAACAGCTGCCGACTTTAATTATGATGGAAGTCTAACATTAGATGAAAATTTTAAAAAAGCAGCAGCATCATATAATAAAGCAGTAGATAACTTAAACAAAAGAGCAGATGAATATAAAGATACAAAAGGAATAGCAAAAGATGCAAGAAGCTTGGGAAGTAAAGCAACATTAGTAGACGGAAAATTTCAAGGAGATACTTCTGGTATGTATACAGGAACATACACATATTTTGAAACATATAAATGGAATGGAAAATTTAAAAAAGCAGATACAAACTATAAAGAAGATGTAGACCAACTAAAAAAATTAGGATTAAATGCAACATCAGGTACTTGGTTAGCCTCTCTTCGTGTCGACTCTAGCTCTAACGACAGTAGCTTCTATGTGCGCGGTGTTATCGCCTCTGGTATGCTGACCTCAAATCTATTGTGCGTTGTCGATTCTAACGGTGACGCACGTGCCGCGGGTAGTACGTATGGTTTTCGCCCAGTTTTTCTTCTAACATCTGATGTCGTAATCAGTAGTGGAGATGGAAGTAGAGAAAAACCATATGTAATAGAGTAGAAAAAAAGAAAGTGCTCGTGGAAGGCCTAGTGTCTTCCCGAGCAGGCTGTGGCAAAAGGAGATAGAACGGGAATAAAAAATGTAATAGAAGTAGTAAAACAAGTACATAAGGAAGAAATAATAAATGAAAGAAGAAAAGTTCTAAGTAATTAATTTTATTAGAAACCTAATAATTGCAATAGATAAAGAATTAAGTAACTTCCCAAAAAAAGATATAGAATTAAAAAATAGGATAAGAACTAAAATACGAATGGTTTTTGCCCATAGCTTCTATACTCTGTGGTTATACAATTAATAATTGTATAAGAGATAATATAGAAACAAACTATGCCCATTACTTAGAGTTTTTAAGTATAAAGTAAAAAAAGATAAATATATTTGTTAGTAGGTACTAGTATTCGAAAGGGAGTATATTTTAGAACTGTTTTTAAGGTAGTAATTAGTTACTACCTTTTTTGCATAAATATTTATAACATATAATAGAACTAATAAGACCAGAGAGCGGTATGTTAATAAGAAAAATCTTTTAAAACTTTTTCATATCTTTCATAACTAGGCATATATTTTTTTATTATTTTCCAAAAATTTTTTGTGTGAATTTTGTATTTTAAATGACAAAATTCGTGTAATACAATATAATCAATTATATTTCTATCATACTTAGCTATATTAGAACCAATAAAAATTTTTTGTTCTTCACTAGAACAATGGGCTATAATATTTTTCTCAACATTAACTATTTCATAATCTTCAGGAGCGTAACCTAATAATAATCTTGTTTTTTCCATAGCTCTTTCCACCTCTTGCTCAGCCACTGTTTGATACAATTTATCAATTAGTATTTTTAAAATTTGACTAACTTCTATTTTTTTATATTTATTAGGAAGGACAATTTCTATATTACGATTTATTAAATTAATACTAGGAGTATTTATATTCTTATAATATAAGCATACTTGATGCGCAGCACCTAAAATAAAAATAGTTCCTTTGTCTGTATACACTTTGTTAGCTTTTTGATATTCTTCTATCTTATTTAAAATCCATTTTCTTTTTTCTTCTATGACAGTTTGAATTTGCTTTCTAGAAAAATACCAAGGAGCATTAACAACAACCTCACCTGCATCTACTGAAATATAACATTCAGAAGCAGTAGCCTTATTAACAGTATAAGAAATTACATTATTTTTAGTCTTAAAAATTTTCATAATAAAATCCTCCCACACAAAAAATTTATTCTCCAAAACATTGTTCGTACATAGTATACAAAAAAATGTTCGCCATGTCAATAGATTTTAAAAAAATAATAATAAATTTCTTATAAAGAAAAATTGACAAAGTTTGTTAGTATAAGTATAATATATTTTATAAAATAAAAGGAGGAGAAAATATTATGGGAATTGCCTCATTAATATTAGGAATAATTTCTTTAGTAACAGGTTGGATTCCATTTGTATGTTTTTTAGTGTTAATATTAGCTATTATAGGATTAGTTTTAGGTATTATAGATACACTTAAAAAAAGTAAAATACAAAAAGCAAATAAAGGAATTAGTATTGCAGGATTGGTAGTTAGTGCATTAGCTATTCCAGTTATAATAATAAGTTCTATATTATCTTTTTTTATGCTATCTATTGGAATGCCTTTCTTTAGAGAAAAACTACATAATAATTATGGAGTTTATAAATATAATTTAGATAAAGAATTGCACAAAAATTATAATTGTTTAAATAATTTAAATTACTATAATCAGTTAAATGAAAAATAAACTAAGAAGAAATTTCTAAACAAAAAAGAAGTTTCTTTTTTAATTGATTTTCAAAAATAGATATGTTAAAATATTACAAATAGTAAGAAATAAGGAGAAAAAAGTGCAAGACAGAAAACAATTTATACGTAATTTTAGTATAATAGCTCATATAGATCATGGTAAATCTACTTTAGCAGATAGACTAATTGAAATGACGGGTGTACTTTCAAAAAGAGAAATGGAAAGCCAAGTACTAGATAATATGGATATTGAAAGAGAACGTGGTATTACAATTAAATCTCAAGCTGTTCGTATGAAATATAAAGCAAAAGATGGAAATGAATATGAGCTTAATTTAATAGATACTCCAGGACATGTAGATTTTAATTATGAGGTATCTAGAAGTTTAGCTGCTTGTGATGGAGCAATTTTAGTAGTAGATAGTAGTCAGGGAGTAGAGGCTCAAACTTTAGCTAATGTATATTTAGCTATAGATAATAATTTAGAAATTTTACCAGTAATTAATAAAATAGATTTGCCAAATGCAAGACCAGAAGAAGTAAAAAAAGAAATAGAAGATATAATTGGGATACCAGCCATGGACGCTCCATGTATTTCTGCAAAGTCTGGTTTGAATGTAGAAAAAGTTTTAGAAAGAATAATAACAGACTTACCTGCACCAATAGGAGATGAAACAGCACCTCTTAAAGCTTTAATATTTGATTCTATTTATGACAATTACAAAGGAGCTATTGCATATGTAAGAATTAAAGATGGAACAGTAAAAGTTGGAGATGAAATTATATTAATGTCTTCAGAAAAAAATTTTACTATTACAGAAGTAGGATATTTTGAACCAGGAGCTTACCAAGAATCAGAAGAACTAAAAGCTGGAGAGGTAGGATATATTGCAGCTAGTATTAAGAGTTTATCAGATGTGCGAGTGGGAGACACAATTACTCTAAAAGAAAATGCTACTAAAGAGCCTTTGCCAGGATATAAAAAGGTAAATCCAATGGTTTATTGCGGAATTTATCCAATAGATGGTAGTGATTACGAAAATTTAAAAGTAGCTTTAGAAAAGTTAAAATTAAATGATGCTGCTTTAGAATACGAACCAGAAACTTCAGGGGCATTGGGTTCTGGATTTCGTTGTGGATTTTTAGGATTGTTGCACTTAGAAATTATAGAAGAAAGATTAGATAGAGAATTTGACCTAAGCTTAATTACTACATCGCCATCTGTTATATATCGTGTTCACAAAACATCAGGAGAAGTAGAAGAATTATATAATCCATCAGATATGCCGTCTCCAAATGAAATTGATTATATAGAAGAGCCAATAGTACAAGCTGAAATTATTACTCCAAAAGATTACGTAGGTGGAATAATGGAAATTTGCCAAAATAGACGAGGAACATATATTGATATGAAATATTTAGATACAACAAGAGTTACACTAATATATGAATTACCATTAAATGAAATTATATATGACTTTTTTGATATTTTAAAATCTAAAACAAAAGGATATGCTTCTTTTGATTATGAACTAAAAGGGTATCAAAAATCAGATTTAGTCAAATTAGATATATGGGTAAACGGTGAAGGAATAGATGCACTTTCATTTATAGTACATAGAAATAGTAGTTATGAAAAAGGTAAAAAAATGGTAGAAAAATTAAAAACTGTTATTCCAAGACAACTATTTGTAATTCCATTACAAGCAGTTATTGGAGGAAAAATAATTGCTAGAGAAACTATTTCTGCCATGAGAAAAGATGTTTTGGCAAAATGTTATGGTGGAGATATTACTAGAAAGAAAAAATTATTAGAAAAACAAAAAAGAGGAAAAAAGAAAATGAGACAAGTTGGAAATGTAGAAATACCTCAAGAAGCATTTTTATCAGTATTAAAATTAGATGAAGAGTAAGCGTGTAAGAAAGAGTAAAAGAGGAGTATAGTTTATTTATATTATAAGAGGGTTTTTAGATGAACGAAAGAAAATTTTTAAAAGCAATTAACAGTAAGCACAATAATGATGGAAGTTTTACTTATGATATTGTATGCAACCTACTTGAAGAAAATTCAAAAGATGTTGTTCCCCAAAAGCCAAATATATTAAAACAATTTTTTTCTAAACAAAAAACAGTAAAAAGTACTCAACAGATATTGTCAGACAACTTTGAAATGATTTTAACAAATATACACAATCATTATGTAAGTTATTTAATAGAAAAATTGAGTAAAGAACCAGAAATGCAAAGTATAATAATAGATAATTTAGAAGCAATATGTAGTAAAATGACTTCGGACGAAATAACAGAAACACAAATAAGAGAAATATTTGAAGCAATTAGGGGAATTCCAAAAGGAAACGAATTAATAGCAGAAAAATTAGATAAAATATTAGAATATACATCTATTCAACATTTATTTGATACAGCTCAATCTTTAAAAGGAATATCGCAAGAAGTAGATGATAGATTAAATAGTGAGTTAGAAAAAAATAAAGTAGAAGTAGCGAGATTTTTATTACGCAACTGTACAGCTACTAGAGAAATGCAATCTGATACTAAAGATCAAAGTATTGAAAAATATGCTGAAACATTATCTATAATAATAGATGAGTTACTTAGAAGTGAAAATAATAGGTTTATAGATATGAAATTATTAGGAAATGGTTCACATAGCACTACTTACCAAATTGGAGATAAAGTATTAAAAATTGGAAGACCAAGAGAGACATATAATATACCAAATCACAATAGAATACTACAACCATTAATTAGGACAAACTTTATTGACGAAAAAAACAATAATGAAGTTTTAGCATGTATAGAAATTTCAAATAAAGTAGATAAAATTCCAAAAGATGATATGCAAGAAGAAGAACTTTATGAGGTATATAAAGAACTAAGAGAAAGTGGAATTATTTGGACAGATGTTAGATTTGATAATGTAGGAAGATTAACAAAGCCTAATGAGCCAAGTTTAAATGGAGAAAATGTAGATGTGTCTCCAGATGCAGTAGGATTTGATGGCAAATTAAAAGGGAAAAAATTAAGTAGAGGGGAGTTGGTAATTTTAGATACAGATTGTATATATGACAAAGAAGCAACAAATATAGTTTGGTACATAGGATTTGCAAATAAGTTTGAAAGGAGATATCAACAAGAAGTAGCTAATAAAATAGCATGTGAACATGCTAATAAAAGTACTATTGTTCCTGAAAATGATAGAACATTAGACGAACATTAAAAGGAGATTATATAAATAATGAAAAGTGAAAAGTTAAAAGAGTGTAATATGAGTAATGACAAATATCAGGACCAAGTTGAAGGTAGAAATGCTGTACTTGAATTATTAGAATCTGGAAGAGATATAAACAAAATATTTATATCTAAAGGAGAAAAACATGGTTCTATTTTTAAAATTATAGCAATAGCAAGAGAACGTAAAATATTAATTTCAGAAATAGAAAGAAACAAAATAAATCAAATAGCACAAACTGAAAATCATCAAGGAGTAATTGCTATTGTTCCACCTTTTAATTACTGTGAAGTAGAAGATATTTTAAAAGTAGCGAAACAGAAAAACGAAATGCCATTTATTTTAATTTTAGATGGAATAGAAGATCCTCATAATTTAGGTTCTATTATAAGAACTGCTGAAACTGCGGGAGTACATGGAATTATTATTCCAAAAAGAAGGGCAGCATCTGTTAATAGTACTGTTAGTAAAGTTTCTGCTGGCGCAGTAGAATATATGAAAATAGCAAGAGTAAATAATTTAAATGAAATTATACGTTACTTAAAAGAAAAAGAAATATGGATTTGCGGAACAGACATGAATACAGAAATTTTTTATACAAAACAAGACTATAAAATGCCACTAGCTATAGTAATTGGAAGTGAGGGCTTTGGTATATCAAAATTAGTTAAAGAAAATTGTGACTTTTTAGTTAAAATTCCTATGAAAGGTAAAATTACATCTTTAAATGCTTCTGTTTCTGCAGGAATTATAATGTATGAAGTAGTAAGACAAAGAAAATAAAA
>CALXQH010000014.1 GCA_944390525.1 uncultured Clostridia bacterium
TAGATAGAATTTTAAATAGACAAACATGCTCTAATAAAGAATGTGGAGCTATTTATAATTCTAAATATAAACCATCAAAAGTAGATGGAGTTTGTGATATTTGTGGAGCACCTCTTGTTTCAAGAAAAGATGACAATGAAGAAACTATTAAAAATAGATTAGAAGTTTATAGAGAAAACTCTAAAGAATTAATTTCTTATTATAAAGAAAAAGGAGTTTTAATAAATATTACTCCAGAAGATCCTACTGCAGACAATGCTTCAGAACAAGCAGTAGAAATTATATTGAAAGCTATATAAAAAATCATAAAAAACAATAAAGAGGGTAAGAAAATTGGTAACAATAAAGTCTCAAAAAGAAATTGAAAAAATGAAAGAAGCGTGCAGAATTACAGCTCTAGTATACCAAGAAATAGAAAAATACATAAAACCAGGAATAACAACTATGGACCTAGACAATTTTGCAGAAAAAATTATTAGGGAAAATGGTGGGATTCCTGCTCAAAAAGGTTATCCTAGCGGACAAAGAAGAATTCCAGCATTTCCTGGTACTTTATGTGTTTCTATTAATGATGAGATAATACATGGAATACCATCTAAAAAAAGAGTAATTAAAGATGGAGATGTAGTAAGTATAGATTTAGTAGTATATAAAAATGGCTTTCACGGTGATGCAGCAAGAACTTTTATAGTTGGAAATTCAAATAAAGAAAAACAAAGATTAGTAAATATTACAAAACAAGCCTTTTTTGAAGGAATAAAATATGCTATAAAAGGAAATCGTGTAGGAGATATTTCACATGCCATTGGAGAATTTGTTGAAAAAAATGGTTATAATGTTGTAAAAGAATTTCAAGGACATGGAATAGGGGAAAAAATGCACGAAGATCCTGGAATTCCAAATCATGGAAAACCAGGAAAAGGTTTAAGACTTGAACCTGGCATGACTCTGGCTGTAGAACCAATGGTTATGATAGGAAAACCAAATATTTGTGTATTAGATGATGGATGGACTATTGTTACAGAAGATGGATCTTTATCAGCTCACTATGAAAATACAATTCTAATTACAGAAAAATCGCCAGAAATATTGACATTATTATAAATATAATGTATACTATATTAGATATTGTGTTTATATATAAAATGCAAAAATTTCCAAACATAAAAATGGAGGAATATATGTCAAAAGAGGATGTTATAGAACTTGAAGGTACGGTAGTAGAAGCATTACCAAATACTAATTTTAAAGTAGAATTAGAAAATGGACATCAAATATTAGCCCATATTTCTGGAAAATTAAGGATGAATTATATAAAAATTCTTCCAGGAGATAAAGTAAAAGTTGAATTATCACCATATGATTTAAGTAAGGGACGTATTACATGGAGAGCAAAGTAGTTTGAAAAATATTTTTTCAAATATACTAATATAAAAAAATCAAGAAAGGAATGAACTAAAATGAAAGTAAGACCATCAGTAAAGCCTATGTGCGAAAAATGTAAGGTTATTAAAAGAAAAGGTGTAATCAGAGTTATCTGTGAAAACCCAAAACATAAACAAAGACAAGGATAATAAAAATAATTATTGATTATAACACAAATTTTGGATAGCGGCTGAAAGAATAAAAAATTCTTTTAATTCTAATTTGTGTTTATATATATGTCTAAAAAAATTATTGATTGATTTTTATTATTAAAAGTCAATGCATTTCACCAATAATAATATAGACAAAATTAAATAGCAAAATAAAAATATGGAGGTGCAAAAAAATGGCTCGTATAGCAGGAGTTGATTTACCTAGAGAAAAGAGAGTAGAAATTGGTCTAACATATATTTATGGAATAGGACTAACAAGTTCTCAAAAAATTTTACAAAAAGCAGAAGTTAATCCAGATATTAGAGTAAAAGATTTAACTGATGAACAGGTACAAGCAATAAGAAAGGCAATGGAAGGATATAAAGTTGAAGGAGACTTACGTAGAGAAGTGGCTTTAAATATTAAAAGATTAACTGAAATTGGATGTTATAGAGGTATGAGACATAGAAGAAGTCTTCCTGTTAGAGGACAAAGAACAAAAACTAATGCTCGTACTAGAAAAGGTCCTAGAAAATTAGTTAGTAAAAGTAAAAAAGCCTAAAAACTAATTAAAAGAAGTATTTGCAAAGTAAAACTTTTTATTAATTTTGAAACAAAAAATAAATGCCTGATAAAATAAGGAGGTAATAAGTAAAAATGGCAACAAAAAATGTAACTAAGAAAACTGTAGCTAGAAGAAATAGAAAAAACATTGAAAAGGGAATGGCACACATTCATTCTAGTTTTAATAATACAATCGTTACAATTACAGACGTTCAAGGAAATGCAATTTCTTGGGCGAGTGCTGGAGAACTAGGCTTTAAAGGTTCAAGAAAAAGCACACCATTTGCAGCTGGAGAAGCAGCTGAAACAGCAGCTAAAGCAGCAATGGAACATGGATTAAAATCAGTAGAAGTATTTGTAAAAGGACCAGGTTCTGGTCGTGAAGCAGCAATTAGGTCATTACAATCAGCAGGATTAGAAATTAGCTCAATCAAAGATGTTACTCCTATTCCTCATAATGGTTGTAGACCACCAAAAAGACGTAGAGTATAAGGAAGGTGAAAAAATAAAATGGCAAGATATAAAGATGAACAATGTCGTATTTGTCGTAGGGAAGGACAAAAATTGTTTTTAAAAGGAACAAGATGTTATACAGATAAATGTAGCATATCTAGAAGAAATTATGCACCAGGACAAAATGGCCAAAAGAAGAAAAAACTTTCAGAGTATGGAACCCAATTAAGGGAAAAACAAAAAACAAAAGCATTCTATGGTGTAAGTGAAAAACAATTTAGAAAATATTTTGAAATGGCATCATCTACAAAAGGAATTACTGGTGAAGTATTATTACAAATTTTAGAAAGTAGATTAGATAATATTGTATACCGTTTAGGATATGGTAGTTCAAGAGCTCAATCAAGAATGTTAGTAACACATGGAACATTTGAAGTAAATGGACAAAAAGTTGATATCCCATCTTATTTAGTAAAAGCAGGAGACGTTATTTCTGTAAGAGAAATAAGAAAAGACAATGGTTTTATCAAATTAAATGTTGAAGAAAATAAAGCAAGACCAGTGCCAGAATGGTTAGAAAAAGATGATAAAAACTTAAGTGGTAAAGTTATAAGATTACCATCAAGAGAAGATGTTGATCTTCCAGTTGAAGAACATTTAATAGTAGAGCTTTACTCTAAATAATAATTTAATTGTTAAAATAGAAATGTTTTTTATATTATCTATTAGGAGGTAAAAAATGATAGAATTTGAAAAGCCAAATATTAAATGCTTAGAAATGGATCCTGAAAATAATTATGCTAAATTTGTATGTGAACCATTGGAAAGAGGCTATGGAATTACAATAGGAAATTCTTTAAGGAGAATATTATTATCATCTCTTCCCGGAACTGCAATTACAAGTGTAAAAATTGAAAATGTATTACATGAATTTTCTACGATACCAAATATAGTAGAAGATGTACCAGAAATTATTATAAATTTAAAAAATGTATGTTTAAGACAAGAAAAAAATGAAGAAAAAACTTTAAGAATTGACTTTAAAGGACCTGGAGAAGTTAAAGCTGGAAATATTATAACAGATGGAACAATAGAAGTATTGAATCCTGATTTACATATTGCAACTGTAGCAGAAGGTGGACATTTAGTAATGGAATTAACTGCTAATATGGGAAGAGGATATAATGATGCAGAAAAAAATAAAAAAGCAGATCAAGTTTTAGGAGTACTTCCAATTGATTCTATATATACACCTGTAAAAAAAGTAAATTATGCAGTAGAAAATACAAGAGTGGGTCAAATGGTTGACTATGACAAATTAACTATTGAAGTTTGGACTAATGGTGGATTAACACCAGACGAAGCTTTAAGCTTGGCTGCTAAAGTTATGACAGGTCACTTAGAGCTATTTATTGATTTATCAGAAGCTACTAAAAATACACAGGTAATGGTAGAAAAGGAAGAATCTAAGAAAGAAAAAGTTTTGGAAATGTCTATAGAAGATTTAGAACTTTCTGTTAGATCATTCAATTGCTTAAAAAGAGCAGGAATTTCTACAGTAGAAGATTTAACAAATAAGTCAGAAGCAGAAATGATGAAAGTAAGAAATCTTGGTAAAAAATCTTTGGATGAAGTTACAAATAAATTACATTCATTAGGATTAGATTTTACCAAAGAAGATGACTAAAATAAAAAATAAGGGTAAATACTTATAAAAATAAAACAGTTTTTTATATATAAGTAAGAAGCATTAAAACAAAAATACCCCTATCTAACAAAAAAAGAAGGAGGAAAATAAATTGGCTACAAATAGAAAATTAGGTAGAACAACAGATATTAGACTAGCAATGCTAAAATCTTTAACAACAGATTTAATATTACATGAAAAAATTGAAACAACAGAAGCTAGAGCAAAAGAAGTAAAAGCTATAGCTGATAGCTTAATTTCATTAGCTGTAAGAGAAAAAAATAATTTTGAAATGGTAGATGTTAAAGTAACTAAAGCAAAATTAGATAGCAAGGGAAACAAAGTAACAGAACTTGTAAAAAGTAAAAATGGAAAAGAATATCTAAGAGTAGTAAAAGAAACAATAACTGAGAAAAGACAAAAAGATATGCCATCAAGATTAAACGCTAGAAGAAAAATGATGAGAAATATAAACAAGGTAAAAGACAGCAAAGGAAATAATATTGATTTAACTGCAAAACTATTTAATGAAATTGCTCCTAAGTATGAAGGAAGAGTTGGTGGATACACAAATATTCTTAAAGTAGGACCAAGAAAAGGAGATAATGCAGAAATAGTTATTTTAAAATTAGTTTAGTAATTGTTTAAAGAGGCAAAATATAGGAGAGTGAGAAATATGGAAATATTAAAATATATTATATTAGTTATTTATATTATTGTATGTATTGCTTTAATTATTTTAGCAACTATTCAAAATAGTGAAAAAGCTGGTGCTTCAGGAACAATTACTGGTTCTTCAACTAATAACTTTTATGAACAAAATAAAGGAAGAACAAAACAGGGAAAGCTAAAAAAATGGACTATAATTTTAGGAATTATGTTCGTAGTATTAGCCATAATGTTAGGTATCCTATATCTAGTATAATAAGAATAAAATGCAGCAGAATTGGTATTTTCTGTTGCTTTTTTAATGAAGCATAAAAATCTCCTGTTTATAAAAAACAGGAGATTTAGGATGATTATTTAAGTTCTTTTGAAAGATTGCTAAGAACAAATGAAAGTATTGAGATTGACTGATTTACAGAAACTGCATTTCCCAAATGCAAAGGACTAAATTCAACCCTGCCATCATTCTTAAAAATGATGTAACCCATAAGCGATCTAGGAGATACATGCAAATCTGTTGATAAACTACTAGGCATATCAATGTCAAAAGAATAAGAATTTTTTGCTATGTGTTTGAACTTTGTTGCCATAAAATAACATCCTTTATATAAAAGTTTTTCTGCATATTTATGCAGATATATATATTATAGCATGTATTTCCATAATTTTCAAGTAGACATAATTTAGAGTAATAAAAATCAATTAAAAAATATTTAAAGGAGAAATATGAAAACAGATTTTAAAAGTGAAAACAATGAATTTTATAAAGATAAAATAGTAGGAGTTTTTCAAAAAAATAAAAACTTTGGATTTGTTGTTCCTGACGATAAAAAAATAAAAATAGATGTATATATTTCTAAAAAAAATAGTAAAAAGGCAAAAAATAATCAAAAAGTAGTAGTGCAAATAATAAAAAAATCTGAAAAGAACAAAAAACCAGAAGGAAAAATTATTGAAATTTTAGGGAATGTAAACCAAGCTGGTATAGATATGTTATCATTAGTAAAAGAATATAATCTTCCATATGAGTTTCCAGATACTGTTATTAATGAAGCTAAAACTATAAAACAAGAATTAACTAGAAAAGAAATACTAAATAGATTAGATTTAAGAGAAAAAGAAATATTTACTATTGATGGAGAAGATGCAAAAGACTTAGATGATGCCATTTCAGTAGAAAAATTAAAAAATGGAAATTTTCTTTTATATGTTTCTATTTCAGATGTTAGTCATTATGTACAAGAAAATTCTAACATTGATAAAGAAGCTATTATACGTGGGACAAGTATATATATGCTTGACAGAGTAATACCAATGCTTCCAAAGGAATTATCAAATGGAATATGTAGTCTGAATGAAAAACAAGACAGACTTGCAATAACTGTTATAATGGAAATAGATAAAAAAGGAGATGTTATTTATTCAAATATACAAAAAAGTATTATAAATGTTACAAGAAGAATGAGTTATAAAGAAATACAAACAATATTAGATGAATTAGAAGAAAAAGAAGATAAAAAATTATTTAATAAAAAGAAAAAAATAAAACTATTAAAGGAATGTGAAACCTATTTTGAACAATTTAAAAATATGTCGGAGCTTGCGAATATACTAAAAGATAAAAGAGCTAAAGCCGGCAGTTTAAATTTAAATATACCAGAAAGTAAAATAACTTTAAATAAAAATGGGTTAGCTATAAAAGTACAAAAATGTGATATGTTTTTTGCAAATGAAATTATTGAACAATTTATGCTAATAGCAAATGAAACAGTAGCAGAAAAGTTTTACTGGTTAGAAATACCATTTATATATCGTGTTCACGAAGCACCAGACATAGAAAAAATAAATGAATTAAATAAGCTTTTATGGAATTTTGGATACAAAATAAAAATAAATAAAGAAAACATTTATCCAAAAGCGTTTGCAGAGTTATTAGAAAAAGTAAAAGATAAACCAGAAGAAAGAGTAGTATCAAATCTTATATTAAGAACTCTAAAAGTAGCTAGATATGAGGCAGAAAATAAAGGACATTTTGGAATAGCAAGTAAATATTATTGCCATTTTACTTCACCTATTAGAAGATATCCCGATTTATTTATTCATAGAATAATAACAAAATATTTAGAAAAAAATTATCAGTTAAAAGAAACAGAAGTAGAAAAATATAATAAACAAGCTGTAAAATATGCAGATCTTTCTTCAGAAAGAGAAAAAATAGCACAAAAAGTAGAAAGAGAAGCGGAGAACATTAAAAAAGCTGAATATATGCAAAGCAAAATTGGTGAATTATATGATGGAATTATTTCAAATATTACTTCTTTTGGAATATTTGTAGAACTTTCTAATACTGTGGAAGGATTTATACATTTTGAAAATTTAGGCAATGAATATTTTATTTATGATGAAGAAAATAAAATATTACAAGGAGAAAAAAGTAAAGAAACATATAAAATAGGAGATAATATAAAAGTAAAAGTTATATTTGCAGACAAGACAACCGCAAGAGTTGACTTTAAAAAAATTTAATATATTTTTAAAAGTAAAACTATAATAATGTTAGATTTAACGCTATTATAGTTTTAACATTTTAAGAAATAAAATACATAACTGTTGCAAATATAAAACCTATTACAGTTAATGCTATTAAAATACACCCACCGAGTCTTATTTTTATTTACTTTAATTTCATAATAACCATAAGATATACTTACAATACATAAAAAAAATATAAAAAAAATTACTAAAATAAATATAAGCATAAAATTTCTCCTCTTTTAACTTCCAACTAATAAAAATCCAGATTCTACATCTACTTCACAATTCACTTTAAAAAAAGCGTCTTGATATCTTTCTAACCATTGATATTCCTCAAATTCAGGTAAAGTTTTAAATTCTTTAACACAATATTTTCCTATATCAGATATATCAGAATTTAAATCTTTAGAAGTCTTATATAAATAATGAGAAATTTGTTCGCATAAATAATTACTAGCAGATTTTTCTATTTCACGTATTTCTTTATCTGATGTTCTACCAGATATTTGTTCTACAGATGATACTCTGGCATCAGCTTTGATTTTCAATGTGACATATGGACTGCCATTTATAATATAAACATTAAAATTAGGGGCATAGTCAAATGTAAAAAATAAATCTATAGCATTATTTTCATTTTGTGGATCGGGAATTGAAATATTACAGCTTTTTATTTCTCCTGTAGTTATTAGATAACTTAAAGTTTCATTAGCAGTTAAAGTACCAACAAACTTATCATGCTTAAAAACTGCAACACCAATATTTTCAATGCCATTTTTAGAACTTGGAGAGTCTTCTTTAGAATTATTTGAAACATTACTAGATAAACCAATAGAAGAACTACTAGAGCTAGAATCTTCTTTTAAAACATTACCTAAAATAGCTATTGGCTGACCAGTTTTAGATACAATTTTATTCATAAATTGTCCTAGTTCTACATTTGCAGTATAACCAGTATACTCACTAGAATTAGGAAGTAGTACGTAAAATTTAGCTACTAAATTTTCTAAACTAGGTTTTACACTTTCTATATATTCTTTTGCTGAAGTAGTACTAACTACTATATTTGTATCAGGTCTAATTTGAACCTTATTAGTAAAACTATAGATTTCTTCTTTTATGCCTTTTTTAGCAAGCTCTTCTGAAAAAACTATTAACTTGCAATGAGATAAATTAATTTCTTTACTAGTATAAGTGTTTATTAGGTTAACTGCATTATCAACAGATTCAGCTTCAATACTGTCAACAATGGAAGAAGCGGACTCAGAAGAAGTACCTTCACCACTAGAAGAAGTAGGCTTAGTAAATTGAAAAGTAACTTTTAAATTATTTTGCTCACCAACATCTATGCCTAAAGCAACAACATAAGAAATATCATCAATACTTTGTATATTATGCGTACTAGTAAAAGCAATAGAAAAGAATATAATAATAAAACCAATAATGATATACTTAATAAAAGTTTTCATTAATTTCTGAAACTCCTTTCTTTTTAGCAATACATAGACGTTTTATATTAGCTAAAACTAAAATACCTAGTCCAATAATAAATATAAGACAAATTATAATGTATTTATATATAGAGCTTTCTAATATAATAACTTCTAACATATTTTTAGGAATTAAAGCTATACCAAATGAAAATAAAATAAAGAGAGAAACACACCATTTAGAGTTTTTTAAATTAACTATTTTTTTAAATATAGAAGTTATAAAATAAAAAGCAAAACTTAAATAATATAATATTGAAAATAGCCAAATCAACATAAATACAGCATCTACTCTTTGAAAAAATCTCCCAAATTCAATAAAACGAGCAGCTAAATATAAAGAAAAAATTTGCTGTTTAATAAGTACAGGAGAAAACATGAATAACAAAGTTGACACACTAATTAACAAACAAAAAGCAGAACTTAAAATAGATATAAAAGCTACTTTTGAGTAATCTTTTTGAGACTTTAAATATGGAGGAATAAGATATAAATAACTAATCCCACCAAATGCATACAAATTACTTAGTCCACTAAAAAAAGTAGAATAAGCACCATTACCTAAAATAGGATAAATCCTTTGCCAAGTAAAATTTTCTAAATTTCCCAAAAATACAAACAATAAAGTTAATAAAACTAATACTGTAAAAAATAAATTGGCACGTGCCATAGCTTTAAATTTTAATCTATTAATAATAAAAATAGCTATAAAAAATAAAATCATAATTAAATATATAGGTGTACGAGGGAAAAAAATAACTTTTAGTATTTCGGAAAAGCTTCTAAGCAAAGTACTAGCAATAAATAAAATATATAATAAAAATAAAATACAAATAATTAATTTAAGCCATTTTCCGCCTAAAAATTTAGAAATATCAAAAATATCCAAACCAGGAAATTTTTTTAATAAATTACATATTAAAAAAATTATACCAAGTGCCACAAAACTTATAAAAACAACATTTAAAATAGCTCCAGAAGAAGTAGTTTGAATAATATCTTTAGGTAATTCTAAAATAATATGATTTATAATAATCGTTAAAATTAAAGCTATAGCTTCCCAGTTTCCTATTTTTTGTTCAGACATAATATTCTCCTTTATTTATATTTCCATGCTCTACTAATATGGCTTTGAGATTTTTCCCTTTTAGTATTTAAATAATCTGGCCTTTTTTCTCTTTTCCAAACAGGTTTTAAGAAAAATCCTGATTGATTTAAGTTTGTAATAGGTCCATAAGGAACCATATAAGGAACTCCAAAAGAATTAATATTACATAAAATACAAGCATATATACAAATTCCAAAAGCAATACCGAAAAATCCAGCAATATATCCTAAAAAAATAAAAACAAATCTCATTATTCTTAAATGAAAACCAAAAGAAAAGTCTGGAATAGCAAAAGAAGCTATACCTGTAATAGCTACAATAATAATTAATATAGGACTAACTATACTAGCACTAACAGCAGCTTGTCCTAAAACTAAAGCTCCAACAATACCTATGGTAGGTCCAACAGGAGAAGGAACCCTCAAACCAGCTTCACGAATTAATTCAAAAGAAATCTCCATAATTAAAATTTCAAAAATAATTGGAAAAGGCACATTTTCTCTTGATGCTAATACTGAGAACAATAACTCTGTTGGTAAAAGTTCTTGATGAAAATCTGAAATAGCAACATAAAAACTAGGAAGTAACAAAGTTATAACAATAGCTAATAAACGTAAAAATTTAATAAAATTAGCAAACTGAAACTTTAAATTACTATCTTCAGGAGATGATATAAAATCTACTAAAGTAGCAGGCATAATAAGAACATAAGGATTTCCATTTACTAATACAACAACTCTACCACTATATAAATATTTTGTTGCTTTATCAGGTCGTTCTGTTAATAAAATTTGTGGTACACTATATTTATTTTGGTCTTCAATTAATTGTTGAAGTTCACCACTAGAAAGCAGAGCGTCAATTTCTAAATTATTTAATCTATATTTAACTTCTGCAATCAAATCAGAATTGGTAATATTTTTTATATAACAAACACAACACTTAGTTTTTGTTAATTTACCCACATCAATATTTTCTATAATTAAATTTTCATTGTTAACAATTCTACGAATCATAGAAGTATTTGTACGAATATTTTCAACAAAAGATTCTTGAGGACCTTTTATAACTATTTCATTAGAAGGAGATTCAATACTTCTTTGTTTAAATCCCTTTACATCAATATCAAAAGCTACAGATAAAGTATCTATAAATAAAAGACAATTGCCCATATTTACACCACTAAAAGCCTCTTCAAAATTAGTAACTTTTTTTACACTATTTTGGGGAAGTAAACAATTAAAAATATAATCTTCTAAGTCAAATTTCTTTATTTTTCTAACAGCAATATTATTAGTTTTAGCTTCATTAATTATTTGATTTTGATTACCTTCAAATATATTAGAACGATTACGAAGCATTAATGCTTCTAAAACATTATCATTAATAAGTTTAGAATCTACCATACCATCAATAAAAAGCAAAAATGCATTATATTGTTTGTTTCTAGCATTTAAACTAAACTCACGAACTACAATATCACTATTTATTAAAGTATTATATTTAACATTAATATACTCTAAAGTAACAGCAAGACTAGGGAAAATATTTTTACTTTCAAAAAGCTTTTGATTTTCCTGAATTTTTTCTGTAGTTAAATCATAATCTGAACTATTTTCCTCTTGCATATATGAACTAGAAAGAGAAAAATCATATTCATTTTTCTCGGAAGATTCAAATACTGACTTTAAAATATTTGTTAGTTTTTCTTGAAAATTCATATACATAACTCCATATTTTAATATAATTATTTAATCATAGTATTTTCCATAAAATGAAAAACTATTCAATATTTTAGTTAATACTGAATAGCTTATTAAAAAATAATGTTAATTTTTAAGCATAAAAGATTATAAAATTATGCAAATTAATCCACCACTACCTTCATTAATAATACGTTCCAATGTTTCTTGAAGTTTAATTTGAGCTTCATCAGGCATTTTTAATAATTTATTTTGTAATCCTTCATTGATAAGTTCATGCAAATTTTTTCCAAATATATTAGATTCCCAAATTTTTTTAGGGTCTGACTCAAATTCAGAAAGTAAGTAATTTACTAGGTCTTCAGATTGTTTTTCACTGCCTACAATAGGAGAAACTTCAGCTTCAATATCTGCTTTTATCATATGTATGATAGGCTCTAAACAGATACACAAATTCTCTAGGAAATCTGGGTACTTTATCGGAAGAAATCAAAGAGAAACACTAGAGATGAAATATGATGTGGATTTTGGAATAGATGATATAT
>CALXQH010000015.1 GCA_944390525.1 uncultured Clostridia bacterium
TCATCTATTGTTAAAATATCTTTTATATTAATATATTTTGCTTTTATATTTTCATTTAATAGTTTATATAAAGAAGAATAATCTAGTTTTAAATACTTATCTTCCTCTAAAAAATAACTCTTGTCCGGAATAATAGAATAATAAATATTGCTGTTAGATAGTTCATTTTCTATGATACTATTTATTTTTTTACAAAAATTATAGCATTCCGTTTCTTTCATTGGATACAATTTCTCATAAATGTTATTTCCTATAACATAAACTCCATTTACATCTTTTATGCCTAATAGTCCTCTAGTTAAATTAGAATTAACTGTTATAAATTGATTTCTAAAAGGAAATTGATCTAATAAATAGTTGTCTAATTTTTCTGTAAAATTTGCATCATATTTTTGAGGGAACTGAGCTAATTTTCTTCTTTCAAAATAAGATATTTCATTATCTTTTATAAAAAAACTCAATAGAAATAGTAAAAATATTGTACTTACAAACAAAATAGAAATTACTTTATCTTTCATACTTCCCTCCTTAAAACCTAAAATAAATAAATGGATTAAATGAGTTAGATAATAGCATAGCCGTACATATTAATAAAATTCCTATAAAATAAATAGGTTCTAAGCTTGCAAATAACTTTTTGTTTTTGTTTATAATATTTTTTAATAGTGGTGTTGCTGCAATTCCTGCAATAACTAATAAAATTATATAATTTTTCAAATAATAATATGTAGTATGATTTATAAAATTAAGTCCATTTAAACCTAACAAAAAAAAAAAAAAAACAAACATGTCATTTAAATTTGTTATATTAAAGATAACAAAACTAATCACTATAACTATTAAAGTATATAAATGAGAAAGAATATTGTTTTTTAAAAACTTCTTTAAAAATAATTTTTCTATTAATAAAAAAATGAAAAAATATCCACCCCACAATATAAAATTCCAGCTTGCTCCATGCCAAAGTCCTGTTAATAACCATACTACTAAAATATTTCTTATCCATTTTCCAAAAGGAACTCTGTTTCCGCCTAATGGAATATAAATATAGTCACGAAAAAAAGACGATAGAGATATATGCCATCTTCGCCAAAAATCTGTAATACTATTAGCAATTAAAGGATAATTAAAATTTTCTTTAAAATTAAATCCAAAGAATAATCCCAAGCCAATTGCCATATCACTATAGCCAGAAAAGTCAAAATATATTTGCAAAGTATAACCAATTGCTTCTAAGATATGAGAAACAACAGTTTTTTCCGGCATAGCATTTAAAACAACACACATTTGTCCTATTTGATTAGCAATCATTACTTTTTTAGCTAATCCAACCAAAAACTTTGAAACACCTTTTGAAAATTGGTTAAAAGTTTCTTTTCTATTTTCTAATTCATGATTTATATCTTTATACCTTATAATTGGTCCTGCAATTAACTGTGGAAATAATGTAATATATGTTGCATAATTCAATAAATTTTTCTGTGGTAAAACATCCTGCTTATATACATCTATTAAATAACTAATATTTTGAAATGTAAAAAAGCTTATCCCAAGTGGCAAGATAATATCAAAATAAGGAATATCCACTTGGAATAAAGAATTAATATTTTCAATAAAAAAGTTACAATATTTATAATATCCTAAAACTAATATATTACAAATTACCCCTATTGCTAAACTCGTTTTTGTTTTAGTTTTTCCTATTATTTTTCCAAAAAAGTAATTAAAGCCACACATTAATAGTAATATGATATTTTTTTCTCCATAAAAATAAAAAGTTAAACTAAATATTAATAATACAATATTACGGAATTTTTTAGGTATTAAATAATAAACTATTAGCAATATAGGTAAAAAATAATATAAAAATGTAATACTTGAAAATACCATATTATACTAATCCATCAAAATTAGTTTCTAATTTTGGAGCTAATTCTTCATTACTCATAATTAAAACTACTAAATCGCCTTTACTTTTAACAACAACATTGCTTGCTTCAACACAAATCCATTTTCTTGGGTTTGCATGTTCTTTAATTTTAGTAACAGCATCATTTGCTTTGCTAGCATCATTTAGTCTAATTAAAACAACAGAATGTGCAATAGAGCCAACTCCTGACTCACTCACCATCGCTTCTTTCATATCAATTTCACTAGTTCCAACAAAATTTTCAAGACTTTCTTTGCTTATCTCCATATTGCTAAGCATCATAGGTAAGTTATCTTGATTAATTCCTGCATATAACTTTGTCATAATTTCTTCTAAAGTTCCCTCTACATTTTTTGGTGTAGCATTTTTCATAAGAACTACGGCAACTATTGCTACAATAAGTACAATTACAGCAATAATGATTCCAATTACTTTTTTTGACATCATTTTTTCCTCCTTTTAAATATATATATTTATATTTTATCGATAATTTTAAAAATATACAATAGAAAAAAATAATTTTTAAATAATTTTATAATTTCTATAGACTTTTTTGTTTTTATTGTGTATGATTGTACTAGAATATTTTAGGAGGAAAAACTTATGAAAAAAACTAGTTTTATATTAGGAATAATCGTTTTATTTATATTATTTTTCGCTACAAAATGTTATGCTTTAGATATGAATTTAATCAACAGTATTAGAGAAAATGAATTAAACTCTGCACAAAATCTTTCTACCAACACTCTTTCTAATAATACTAATACAAATTCTCCTGGTATTATTATAAACTTACCGGAAAATAATACTAATAATTCAGAAGCAAATATTGCTTCTAACAATTCCAATACTCTTGAAACAACTACAAATACTTCAATCAATAATAATATTACTTCTATACCAGATTTACCAGAAGCAAGTCTTGGTCTTGCAAATATTTTAAATATTTTATTGCTTGTTGTTGGTATTTTATTAATTTTGCTAGGAATTGCAATCATTATAAAAACAAAAAAATAGTTTTTTTAACTTTTAACAGGTGAATTTATTCATCTGTTTTTTTATTGCATTCTTATGAATATTTTTCCCAAAATAAACAATAATATATGTAGATCAAAAAAATTTATAGGAGGACATTATGAAAAATAAATTATTATTATCTATATTAATAATACTAGTAGTTCTTCTAGCATCTATTGTTTGCTTTGCTAACAATGATACTAATTTAGGTGAAGAATTAAAAAATTCCACTAATAAATCTGAACATACAATTCAAGATGCTGGTGAGGGAATAAAAAATATTGCATCAGATATTGGAAATGGAATTCAAAATGCTGCTAATGATATTGGCAAAGGCGTTGAAAATGTATTTCATGCTGGTACTACTGGTAATAGTCCAACAACTACATCTACTGACGGCTATACTGCCGCTAGAACCTCAACAGACAGTACAGCTACTGGTATGGGAGGAATAAATAGAGCAGTTTGGATATGGCTAATTATGGGAATCGTAGGTATTGTTATTATTGCACTAACTTGGTATTATGTAACACAAGATTCTCATTCAAGAAAATAACTTAAAGGGCAGAACTTATATCTGCTCTTTTTTTATTGTTTTATAGAGCAAAAGATAAATTTGCTTTTTTTTAAATATTTGCTATAATAAGTTTATATTATATATACAAGGAGAGAATAATATGCTCAAACTAATATCGAAAAATCCCACAGCTCATCATAACTACTTTATAGAAAATACAGTTGAAACTGGTATTGTATTAACTGGTACAGAAATAAAATCTATTCGAGCTGGAAAAGTAAATTTAAAAGACTCTTTTGCTATCTTAAAAAATGGAGAGATTTATATATGTAACTTACATATTAGTCCCTATGAACATGGAAATATTTATAATAAAGACCCTTTAAGAGATAGAAAACTATTATTAAATAAAAGAGAAATTCATAAACTAATAGGACTTATAAAGCAAAAAGGATATTCTTTAATTCCTGTTTCTATGTACTTTAAAAATAGTTTTGTAAAAATTGAACTTGGTATTGGTAAAGGAAAAAAACTGTATGATAAACGTGATGAAATAGCAAAAAAAGATGCTATGCGTAATGTTGAAAGAAGTTTAAAAGAAAAAAATTTTTAGACAAAGGGACGGGGCTTTTGTCTTAGGATTTATAAGGTATAATTCTAAAAATCTTAAGACAAAAGCCCCGTCAGGCTGTCTGAGAATTAAATAAAAACGACCTCAACATATATATTTTATGATTAATTTATGATAAAATAAATCTATAAAAATATATGTTGAGGTGTTTTTATGAGTGGATATATAGAAGGAAAAATAAATACAAAACAATATAGTCTAATACCAATGTGCTATGATGAAATGATTTCAGAAGACAATCCTGTAAGGGTATTAGAGGCTTTTGTGGATAGCTTAGACATGAAAGAATTAAATTTTAAGAATTCAGACAGAAAAACCAACTTAGCAGGTAGACCTTCATATAATCCAAAAGACTTGCTAAAATTGTATTTGTATGGATACTTTAATGGAATACGTTCATCAAGAAAGTTAGCAAGAGAATGTGAAAGAAATATAGAAGTATTTTGGTTAATAAATGAATTAAAACCTGATTTTAGAACAATATCAGATTTTAGAAAAGATAATATAAATAATATGAAATCTGTATTTAAGGAGTTCTCTATTTTATGTGATTCATTAAACTTAGTAGGAAAAGAAATAGTAGCAATAGATGGTTCAAAATTTAGAGCAAATAATGGAAGAAGGAAAAATTACACCAAATGGAAGTTAGATAAACAAATAAAATACTATGAAGAAAATATCCAAAAGTACATGGATATATTGGATAAAGAAGACGGAGAAGAAAGAGATAATAAAATAAATATAACTAAGGAAGAAATACAAAACAAAATAGCAGAAGCCAAACAAAGAATAAAAGAATTGGGAAGTGTGAAAGAAGAAGTTGAAAAGAACGGAGAAATATCAATAACAGACCCAGACGCAAGGCATATGAAAACAAGCAATAATGGAACAGATATATCCCACAACGTGCAAATATCAGTAGATAATAAATCAGATTTAGTAATAGCATTAGATGTAACAAATAATCCAGCAGATCAAGGACAATTAAGTAACATGGCGATAAAAAGTAAAGAAGAATTAGGGGTAGAAAAGTTAACAGCATTAGCAGACAAAGGATACTGGAATGGAGAAGAAATAAAAAAATGTGAAAAAGCTAATATAACAACAATAGTTTCAAATCCAGAAGAACCAGGGAATAAAGGATACAAAAAATCAGATTTTAAATATAATAAAGAACAAGATTATTATTTATGTCCAATGGGGCAAATATTGCATAGAACAGGACACAAAGAAATAAAATATATAAATAGAAAAGCTTGTAAAGAATGCCCTAATAGAGAGAAATGCACAAGAAACAAAAGTGGAAGAGATATAAGAGTTACAAAAAATGAAGCATACTTAGAAAGAGCCAGAAAAAGGCAATTAGAGAATATGGATTTGTATAAACAAAGGCAAATGATAGTAGAGCACGTTTTTGGAACTATAAAAAGAGATTTAGGATATACATACTTTTTACTTAGAGGAAATGAAAAAGTAAAAGGCGAATCTTTTATGCACTTTCTAATATATAATATAAAAAGAGTATGTAATATAAAACAAATAAAAGATATAATAGAAGAAATAAAAGCACAAAAAGCAGGAAATTATCTAAAAAGTTTTACAATAATTTCCTGTTTTCTATTTTGGAAAAAAACTCAAGTTTTAAAAATTCATTAAAGTATCTTATTCTCAGACAGCCTG
>CALXQH010000016.1 GCA_944390525.1 uncultured Clostridia bacterium
GTAGATAGCGAAGGAAATGTAGAAGTAAGATTAAAATTATTAAATGAAATTGGAAGTCAACCTACAGTAATTACGAATTTTGATGATATAAATTCTACCGTTACGAAAAGTAACAACGGTACACAAAGATGTAAGTGAAAGACTACTTAAGATAAATCCTATTTTAGCTCATGAAGTAAGAGAAATATTAGATGAAAATAAAGCCGAAAGACACATAAGAGGAGGAATGGCAACAAAGTTAAAATATAGCCATCATATTGATAAAAAATAAAAAATATTTAAAAGTTGGAAAAAATAGAGCATGTAGATAATATTCTTATCTACATGCTCTATTTTTTTATATTAAAACAATAAATTACATAAAAATATTAGTAGAATTAGTTGTTATTTAAAATTTAATATGATATAGTATGTGTGTGCTACAAAATATTAAGTTTGTAACAAGAAGAGGAAAAATAAAATGAGAAAGAAATCTAGAAATTCATCTATAGAATTATTAAGAATAATAGCTATTATACTAATTATTATTAGTCATGCCGTACCATATGGAAATTTTAATAATTATAACTGCTTTATAGATTTGAATAATGTTTCTACAGATGGAAATATTTTGACATTAGCAATTTTTAGACATTTAGGAAGTATTGGAAATTGCATTTTTATTATATGTTCTTCATGGTTTTTATTAAATAGTAGTAAAGTAAATAAAAAGAAAATATTAAAACTAATAATAGATTCTTTTATTATTTCTGCTACAATCTTATTATTAATTTTTGCTTTTGGCAATTATAGTGTGTCTTTAACTGAAATAGTTAAGTCATTTTTTCCTATTACATTTAATGTTAATTGGTTTTTAACTTGTTATTTACTTTTCTATATGATTCATCCATGTCTTAATACCATGATTGAAAAAATGGATAAGAGAAATTTACTAATGTGTGACTGTATTTTATTATTTTTATATAGTGTTATGAACATGTTAAAACCAGATTTATTTTATTTTAACTCATTGATAGGCTTTATTGTAATATATTTTCTTATAGCTTATACAAAAAAATATATGATTAAAATTTCTAATAATAAAACCATAAATATTACATTATGCATTTTTTCTTTTTTAAGCTTAATAAGTGTAATTATTTTAGTTAATTTCATAGGCTTAAAGATTAATATATTTAATAATCAATTACTAATAATGAATCATTTTACAAATCCATTTATTATATTAATTAGCTTCACACTATTTAATATATTTAGGCAAAAAGAATTTTACAACAAAGTAACTAATTATTTTAGCAGTTTATCATTACTTATTTATTTGATTCATGGTAACCAATTTGTAGTAGGATACTTAAAAGGTGTTTATTTTGATTACTTATACTATCATTTTGGATATAAAAATATTATGTTGTATGTTATAATATTATCATTTATATATCTATTAGGAAGTATTTTATTGAGCATCATATACAAACATATAATCCAAAGTAATTTAACTAAATTAATAGATAAATTATATTTATTGTTAAAAACAGTTTATTTTAGAATAGAAAAAATATTATTAAGAATAAATTAATTAGTATTTTAAAAACCGATTTTACAACAAGTCGGTTCTTAAAATTATATATAAAGTATGTCAAAAAATGTAATACTGAAGATAAAAATACCAAAAATAACCACGTAAAATATCGTAAAAAGGGGTTGAAAAAAGACCTATATAATAGTATAATAAAATTGTTGCAAAAAGCACAAACATGCAAAATATATAATAAGGGAAATGAAGAAAATGGTTAAAAAAATATTTAAAATAATAGGAATAGTACTACTAACATTAGTAATTTTTATATCAATTGGTTTTGCCTGTGGATATTTTTATATAAATAGTAAATTAAGCAAAATGCAACAGGTAGAAATCAATGTAGAAAATTTAGCTGTGGAAGAAGAAGTAGAACAAAAATTATCCGGATACAGAAATATTGCTTTATTTGGAGTAGATAGTAGAGACGGTAATTTAGATAGAGGAAATAGAAGTGATTGTATTATAATAGCTAGCATTAATAATGACACAAAAGAAATAAAACTGGTTTCTGTATATAGGGATACATATGTAGACATAGATGGACATGGATTAGATAAAATAAATCATGCCTATTCCTTTGGAGGACCAGAGCTTGCACTAAAAACATTAAATAAAAATTTAGACTTAAACGTCACAGAATTTGTTACTGTTAATTTTGAAGCTGTTGCAGATGCAGTAGATGCATTAGGCGGAGTTGAAATTAATATTACAAGTGATGAATTATATTATTTAAATTCTGGAATTAGAGACACAGCTAACCATACAGGAAAAGAAGCAAATATTGTAACAGAAACAGGTTTGCAAACATTAGATGGAGTGCAAGCAGTAGCTTATTCAAGAATTAGATATACATCAGGAGGGGACTATAAAAGAACTGAAAGAATGAGAACTGTAATAGAAGCAATGTTTCAAAAAATAAAAACAAAAAGTATAGTAGAAATTAATAATCTAGCAGATAAAATTTTACCAGAAATTTTAACAAATATTGAACCAAGTGAAATTTTTGCAATGATACCTTATGCTCTAAATTATAAAATAACAGAAAGCATAGGTTGGCCTTATAAAGTAAAAGGATATACAGGAGCAGCATGGTACGGGGCACCAGTAACATTAGAAAAAAATGTAAAACAACTACATTTAGAAGCTTTTCAAGAGGAAGACTACACTGTTTCTGATACAGTAAAAAAAATCAGTGATAAAATTATTAAAAAAACAGGATATGACAATTAAAAATAAATAGTATTTTGGGGAGGATACTAATATGAACATAAGAAATGATGAAATTCTGTATAATACAGAAGTATTAAATTTATCTAAAAAAGAATTAAAAGAATTTTTAAATACAGGAGGAATTTATAAATATTTTAAAAGATTTATGGATATTATATTATCTGTAATGGGGCTAATTACTTTATCACCAATCTTTCTGATAATAGCTATTCTAATAAAATTTGATTCAAAAGGCAAAGTATTTTTTAAACATAAAAGAATTGGAAAGAATGGAAAAGAAATATACATCTACAAATTTAGAACGATGGTAGAAAATGCAGAAGACTTAATTAAGCAATTTACACCAGAACAAATGAGAGAATTTAAAGAAAATTTTAAATTAGAAAATGATCCAAGAATTATAAAAGTAGGCAGATTTTTAAGAAAAACTAGCTTAGATGAATTACCACAAATATTTAATATTATAAAGGGTGACCTATCTATTATAGGACCAAGACCAGTTATACAAGAAGAATTAGAAAAGTATGGCGAAAATAAAGAAAAATTTTTGAGTGTAACTCCAGGACTTACAGGATATTGGGCAGCAAATGGAAGAAGCTGCACTTCATATAAAGAAAGAATGTCAATGGAATTATATTATGTAGATAATATTTCTTTTATACTAGATATAAAAATATTCTTTAAAACAATTATATCAGTAATAAAAAAAGAAGGAGCTATTTAAAATGCAACCTAAAAAAACAATAGTCTATATTTCCCAACCAGTATATGGTGGCGTAATTGAATATCTATATATGTTTTTAAAAAATATAGATAAAACAAAATATAATAATATATTAATTATTTCAGAAGAATATAGTAAGAACATAGAGAGGTTTAAGCCATTTATATCAGAAGTATATTATTTACCAATGTCAAGAGAAATAAAACTTAAACAGGTAATAAAGTCAGTAATACAGTTAAGAAAAATATTAAAAAAAATAAAGCCAGATATAGTATATATGAATAGTAGTATGGCAGGGGCAGTTGGAAGAATTGCCCTTTTATTTAATACAAAAACAAAAACAATATATAATGCACATGGCTGGTATTTTAATGCAAGAATAAGTAATAAAAAGAAAAAATTTTATGCTATCATAGAAAAAATTTTAGCAATTAAAGCTACTAAAATAATTAATATATCAAAAGCAGAATATGAGTCCGCTTTGCAATACAAAATAGCACCAAAAAGAAAAATGTGCTTAATAGAGAATGCTATTGATTTTGATAAATTTAAGAATTCAGAACAATATAGAAAACAAACTAGAAAAGAATATAATATTGCTGAGAATGAAATAGTAATTGGGGTAGTAGGGAGATTATCAGAACAAAAAGATCCTATGACAAGTTTAAAAACTTTTGAATTATTAAGTAAAAAATATAAAAATTTAAAATTAATGTATGTAGGTGATGGAGATTTAGAGCAAGAAATCAAACAATATGCAATGCAAAAAAGACTATTAGATAAAATAATTATTACAGGTTGGGTAAATAATGTAGAAAAATATATACCAGCATTTGATATTGCTATATTACCATCTAAATGGGAAGGTTTTGGACTAGTAATTGTAGAATATATGGCGTGTAAAAAACCAATTGTTGCTTCTAGAATAGGAGGAATTGCAGATATTATAAAATCAGAACAGAATGGCTTTTTAGCTACGATTGGAAATGCAGAAGAATTTGCTAAATATATAGAAAAATATATAGAAAACAAAGAATTAGTTGAAAAAATAATAGAAAACAATTATAATTATGCAATAGAAAATTTTGATATTAAACGATTAGTTCAAGAGCATGAAGAATTGTTTAAACAGATATAATAAAGGGGAATTTTTATATGGACAAAGGAAAAAGAATAGCTTGGTTAGATATTGCAAAAGGTATTGGAATTATATTAGTGGTAGCAGGTCATATACAAGAAAATGAATATATTAATTTTTTTATTTACTCCTTTCATATGCCTCTATTCTTTATTTTATCAGGATATTTATACAAAAATAAAGAGAAATTTATTAAAGCAAAAGCTAAATCAATATTAATACCATATTTATCTATTGCCATTATCTCATTTCTGTATTGGTGTTTCTTTGAAAGATATTTTAGAGAACAAGACGTAAATCCTATTGATGCATTTTTTAACATATGGTTAGCTATTCCAAGTATTAATTATGTATTTAATACAGCCTTGTGGTTTTTACCATGTTTGTTTACAACAGAAACAATGTTTCATCTTATGGAAACAAAGATCAAAAATAAAAAAATACTGCTATCCATTCTTATTATTCTTTCAATAATAGGATACATATATGCAAAATTTAATATTATTAGATTACCTTGGGGATTAGATACCGCTTTTATAGCAATAGGTTTTTACTCTTTCGGATATTGGTTTAAAAGAAAAGAAAGTATTATTATTCAGAAAATAAATATAAATTTGATAAAAAAAGTATTAATAATATTTGCGTGCTTAATAATAACTATAATATTACCACAAATAGCAGGAAAAATGAACATAGGTAATTTAGTATATCCTATTTATCCTGTTATTTATATTACATCATTTGCAGGTTTTTTTATGATATATATATTGTCTAATATCATTAAAGAAAATAAAATTTTACAATATTTAGGAACAAATACTATAATTATTATGGGAATACATGAACCAATAAAAAGGATAGCATTAGAATTAATCATAAGAATTTTCAATATTTCTCTTGAAGTAATAAGAACAAATTTAGTAGGTATTATGCTAATAACGCTAATAGTACTAGTAATTTGTATACCTGCTATATATATTATAAATAATTATTTACCATTTTTAATTGGAAAGAAAAAGGAGAAAAAAAATGTGGCTCATTAATTTTTTTACATTTATGACATTAGCTTTTCCTAAAGCACGGAGCCTTAGTAGGAAGTATTGCTATTACTGTAGCAGAGTTAGCTTTTATTTTTACTGTCATTGCAAGTAAAAAGAAAATATTTAATTTTTTAAATGAAAATAAACATTTTTTATATTGCTATATTTTATATAGTATTACAATTTTAGTAGTAATGCTAACAAATTATAGTAATATAATTTTATTTAGGATTGCTGCTAGTGCAGTACTAATTTTCTCGCCTTTAGCAATAGGAATAGGTTATAAAATAAACATAAATACTTTTTATAAAATTATAGTAATTAGTATGATAATTACAGGTTTATATTCTGTATTACAATGGACAGTTGGACTAGAAGCAACCAAAATACCAGGCTTAAATATTGCTTATGGTGATACTTTTGCTGATAAACCAATTGGATATGGATTTAATGGAAGAGAAGCACTAAAAATGCCATCTACATATCAAAATGGAAATGGAGTTGCGTTATTTTTTCTATTGTCAATATTTTTAATAATACCATGGAAAACAAAGCAAAATGGATTGAAAATAATGGCTATTATATTAGCATTAATTGGACTAATTCTATCAGGTTCTAGATCTGCATTGGTTCCACTAATTTTATTAATTCCATATGCAATCAAGAAAATATATGACAAATTGAAAACTAAAAAGCAAAAGCTACTATTATTGTTAATAATAATAGTAGGAATTACTACGATGATATTGTATATTATATATTCACGAAGTGATTTAATAAGCTATTTTTATGAAAGATATATTGTACAGACTTTAGAAGATCCTACCGCTAGTGGAAGAACTACTCAAATTAAAAATGTAATTAATTATTTTGCTAGAGGAAATTTTATAGAAAAGATAAAAGTTTTAATGTTAGGTGGAAACTGGATAGATACTGCATTCTCAGAAGGAATTTTTAATATTATTTCTTATTATGGTATTATAGTAGCTATAGTATTTTGTTTATTATTATTATATCCAATAATGAAACTATATAAAAATAATAAAGTAGAAGTTTTAGGGTTACTAGCTGTTTTTATTGCGTTTATGGTTGACTCATCTTTTAATTATCCACCAGGCTTAATGAATTATTTTTTAATAGCAGGAATCTTACTTCAAAGACAAAAAATGAAACAATTAGAAAATAAGGAGTTGAAAATATGAAAGTAGCAATTATTACATCTGGTTATTTACCAGTGCCTGCTTCAAAAGGTGGAGCAGTTGAAAATATTGTAGAAAATTTTATTATTCAAAACGAAATATATCAAAAAGTAACATTTGATATATTTAGTATTTATGATGAAAAGGCAAAGAAAATAGCCATAAAATATAAATATAGTAATTTTAATTTTATAAAACCAAATAAATTGGTACAAATTATGGACAAGCTAATTTATTTCTTTTTTAAAAACATCTTTAAAAAAGAAAAAGTAATGTCATATAGATACATTATGCAAAGATTACATTTTTTAAAAAAGACAAGTAGAATTTTAAAAAAAGAAAATTACGATAAAATCATATTAGAAAATCATTCTACACTATTTTTAGTTTTAAAATGGAACAAAAACTACTTAAAATATAAAGATAGATATTATTATCATGTACATAATGAAATAAAATCTTCTTACGGCTGTAGAGAAATTATGAAAAACACAAAAAATATTATGTGCGTAAGTAATTATATTAAAAAACATGTAGAAAATTTTTTACAAATACCAAATGCTAACAATGTAAAAAAGTTAACAAATTGTATTAATATAGATGAATTTGGTAATATTAACGAAGAAGAAAAAGAAAAAATAAAAGAAAAATATCAGATTAATAAAGAAGATAAAGTTCTTATATTTACAGGAAGATTAACTAAAGAAAAGGGAATTAAGGAACTATTACTAGCAATTAAAGAATTAAAACAAACTCCAAATTTTAAATTATTAGTAGTGGGGAGTTTCTTTTTTGATACAGAAGTAAAAAATGATTTTGAAAAAGAACTACAAAGTATTATAACAGATATAAAAGATAAAATAATTTTTACTGGATATGTGAAACATGAAGAAATTAATAAAATATATGGAATTGCTGATATTGCTGTATTACCATCTTTATGGGATGATCCAGCGCCACTTACTGTTATTGAATCTATGGCAAGTGGATTACCAATTATTACAACTAATTCAGGGGGAATCCCAGAATATGCTCAAAATGGTTGTGCTTTTATTATAGAAAGAGATGAAAACCTAGTACAAAATTTAACAATTAAAATACAAGAATTATTAAACAATGAAGAAGAAAGAAATAAAATGGCAAGTATTAGCAAACAGAATGCAGTAAAATTAAATCTAGACAATTTTTATAAAGATTTATTAAATAATATAGATGTTAGTATTTAAATATTAAGAAATAAGTTATTTTAATTATTAGTTGCGTGATAAAGAAAGTGGGATAATAAATGAAAAAAATAATGTATATTATAGATAATAATATAAAAATTATAGGGAGATCTACAAAATCAACCTTTACAATTATTACAGAAATGCAAAAACTTAAAAAATATGATGTATGCTTATGTATGCCAGAATCAGACAGAAAATTAGAATTATTAAGTGATGATAAAATATTTATGTACCCAGAACATAAATATAAAAATAAATTAATCAATGTTTTTTTTCATAAAATGAAGGAAATACAGAAAATAATAAAACAAGTCCAACCAAACATCATACATGCCCAAGACCCACAGGGGGGTATTATTATAGCAATGTTAAAAAAATTTGGAAAAATTTCAAACAATATTGAATGTATTTATACAGATAGACAATTATATGAAACTTATAGTATTTATTATAAAGTATTTTTTAATTTGATGATTAAGGGATTGGATAAAGTAATTTGCACTACCAACATTAATAAGGAACAATGGAAAAAACATACAAAAATAAAATATGTAGAATGTGTTTCTAATGTATTAGATGAAAAATGGTATATTTATAATGAAAATAGAGAAAGAAAAAAGGAAAAGGAAAAACTGATAGTAGGTTTTGCAGCTCGCTTTGATATTTACAAAAGATGGGATACCGTAAAATTAATATGTGAAGAGTTAAAAAACAATAAACAATTACAATTTCGTTTTTGTATTGCAACAAGTAAAGAACAAAACAAATTAGAAGCACTTCAATATATAGAAGAAATAAAACAAATTTTAGGAGATAAAGTTATCATCCTATTAAATGCAACTGCAGAAGAAATGGAACAATTTTATTATGATATTGATATTTTTGTACTAACTTCAGAAGGAGAATCATTTGGTAGAACATTAATAGAAGCTATGTCAAGAAGATGTGTGGTATTTGGCACTAATTCAGGAGGAGTACCTGACGTAATTCAAAACGAAGACTTTTTATTTGAAGTAAATGATGTAAAGGATATATGTAACAAAATTTTAGGTTATATAGATAATGAAGAAAAACTACAAAAAGATCAAATGTATTTTGAAAAATATTTAAAAGATAAATTTTCATTAGACAAATTAAGTAAAAAATTAGATCATATTTATACGGATTAGGGATAAAGGAGTTTTGTTTTTTATTAATAATGAAACACTACCAATAGCAGGTGCATTATGGTTTTTAACAGTTATTTTCTTTACAACAACTGTATATGATTTATTGAAAAGAAAAATAAACAATAAATATATTTTTACAATACTAGTTATTAGCATTGCACTTATAGGATGTTTATTGAAATTATGATAATATCAGCTATAATAAATTTATTTGCTATTGATAATATGTTATTAGTTGCTTTGCTTAAAATAGTAAATTTAGTTATATCAGTAGCTATTTTAAGCTTATTTTGCGAAATAATCTTAAGAACGAAATTAAAAAAAGTAATTGGAAAAGAATAAAATAAATTAATAAAATTTTTTAAAATGGAGAATTTGAAAATGAATACGAATAAATTGCTAAACAAAATAATAAATAAAAAAAATAAAAAAATAGTACTAGATGAAAGAATTCATATTCTAGATGTTATTAGATGGGAAATAAGATATCTGATAGAAAATATTAGAGGCAGAATAAAATCAATAGGTATAAAAGGAAAAAATAAAAAAATACAATGTGGAAAAAAGGTACAAATAAGAAATAAAAGATTTATTCATATAGAAGGAAAAATCAAAATTAGAGATTATGTTGAAATTGATGGAATATCTAAAAATGGTATTCAAATAGGAGATAATGCTATTATAGGTAAATATTCTATTATGAGAGCAAGTAGCACTTTATTAAATTTAGGAAAAGGAATTAAAATAGGAAATAATTTTTCTTGTGGAGATTATACCTTTTTTGGAGCATCTGGGGGAATTGAAATAGGAAATGATGTTATTATGGGACAAAATGTACGCTTTCATGCATTAAATCATAATTACAAAAATGACGAATTGATTAGATTACAAGGAGTAACAGCAAAGGGAATAAAAATAGGAAATAATTGTTGGGTAGGTGCAGGAGTTACATTTTTAGATGGAGTTACAATAGGAGATGGCTGTGTAATTGGAGCAGATAGTGTTGTTACAAAGAGTGTACCTTCTAATAGTGTAATAGTAGGAAACCCTGCCAAAATAATAAAAAAGAGATGTGAATAATGGAAAAAAATAAAATTATAAAAGAAACTGGAATTTATTTAATTGGAACTGTTATGGTCTCAGTATTGGGATTTGTGTTATCTATTTTATATTCAAAAATGTTTAATCCATATGATTATGGCATATATTCATTAGTTTATAGTACTTATAGCTTAATTGCAAGTATATATGGTGGTTGGTTATCACTATCTATGATAAGGAATGCAGAACAATATATATTAGAAAAAAAAGAAAATGTGTTTTTTGGAACTTTTTATCAATTACAAGCAATTATGGCCATTGCATTAGTATTTGTTGGAAATATTATTAATACCCTTTTACCAGTAGAAAATAATGTTAAAATAATGTTCTTCATTTTTACATTAGTTTATTTCTTTGAATATGCAATATTAATAACAAATACTGTATTAAGAGTAAAACAAAATGCAAAACAATATAGTAAAAATACTGTTATTAATAATTTTTTAAAAATATTTGTTATATTGTTTTTATATTATGTGTTAAATATAACCAATATTTTGGTAATTGCAATTAGTTTATTAGTAGCAGAAGTAATTCAATATATTTATATATTTTATAAAGTTGGATTGAAAAAATATTATAAAAGAAAATTATTAAATAAAAACATTGTAAAGAGAATGTTTTTATTTGGATTTCCTTTAATAGGAGTTACTGTAACTACATGGATTTTAAATGTATCAGATAGATATATCATACAGTTTTTTTATACCCCCACAGAAGTTGGACTATATTCGTATGCCTATTCTTTAGGAAATAGTTTATTTTCACTATTAATGCAATTTATTATGTTAGGAGCATATCCAAACATTGTAAAAGCATGGGAAAGTGGAGGAAAACAGAAATCAGAAGAGATGATAACAACATATTTGAGAATATATTTCCTTATTATTATACCAGCATGTATAGGAGTTATAGGAGTAGCAAGAAACTTCTTTGATGCTTTTACAGCTGAACAATATCAAAGTTCTTATATTATTTTTATTATTACTTGTATTGGTATAGCAGTACTAGGGCTTACACAATATTCTAATAAAGCATGGGAATTAAGAAAAAAGACAAAGCAAATTTTATTGTTGAATATTATGGCAGCGCTTATTAATATAGTATTAAATTTTATTTTTATTCCAACAATAGGTTACCAAATGGGTGCTGTTACTACTTTAATAGCATATATATTATTTTTTATAATTTCATTAATATGTTCAAGAAGATTCTTTACATTAAGAGTAAATTATAAATCACTATTGAAAGTTATTTTTGCTTCTACTCTTATGTATGTAATAATTATACTAATTGAACCAATAGATATAAATGTAACATTAAAGCTAATATTACAAATATTTACAGGTATTATTGTATATGGAACAACTTTAGTAATAACTAAAGAATTAAATGTAAAAGAATTAAAAAATATAAGAAGTAATTTAACAAACAAAGGTTAAATATAAAAATATTTATATATAATAGTTGTTATATATAAATAAGTATGTTAAAATAATCAAGAATTATAAAAAATAATTTATTTTAAAAAAAATATAAAAACAAAAATAACAGAAGGGATTTAATAGTATTATGGAAGAACTAGATTTAAAAGAAATATTTAATATGTTTTGGACAAGAAGGTTACAAATTATTTTAATTATAATAATTTTACTTACAATAGGACTTATTTATTCTTATATTTTATTAGTACCAGAATATCAATCAACCACATCTATTTTATTAGCTAAAACGAACACCTCTCAAGGAGGAACAACAGATACAATTACATCAACAGATATTACATTAAATAAAAATTTAATCTCCACATATAGTGCTTTGTTAAAAAGCGACTCTGTTTTAACACAAGTAATTAATAACTTAAGACTAACTAAAACAACAGAAGAATTAGAAGAAAGTATTCTTGTTTCAGCAAAAGAAGATACTGAAATTATAGAAATTAAGGTAGTAGATGAAGATGCACAGTTAGCACAAAGAGTAGCAAATGAAGTGGCACAGGTTTTTATTACTAGAATAGCACAAGAATATTATAACATGGATAATGTATATGTAGTAGATCAAGCAAAAGTAGAAGTTGAACCATATAATATTAATCATACTAAAGATTTGGTTGTTTTTGCTGGTGTAGGAATTATAATATCAGTTATTTATGTATTAATTGCTAATATGCTTGATATTACAGTAAAATCAAAAGAAGACATAGAAAAAAAATTAGGGCTTACAGTATTGACAAGTATACCAATGTGTGACTTTAAAATGCCAGTAAAAGGAGGTAAAAAATAATGAAAAAAGAGCTAATAGCGGCAAGAGAACCTAAATCTCCTATTTCTGAACAATTTAGAATTTTAAGAACCAATATACAATTTATGAATACCAAAAATGGATTAAAATCATTATTAGTTACATCAACATCTCCATCAGAAGGAAAAAGCTGGATTTCTTCTAACTTAGCAACTACTTTTGCTCAAGCAGGCAAAAAAGTAATATTAGTAGATTGTGATATGAGAAAAGGAAGATTATTTTCTATATTTGGGGTATCTCCAGTACCAGGTTTATCTAATTATTTATCAGGGATTAATCATAATGGTGAGCCAAGTAACAATGATATTATTAGTTATATAAAACCAACAGAAGTAGAAAATCTATATTTATTACCAGCAGGAAGTGTTCCTCCTAATCCATCAGAACTTCTTGTCTCTGAAATGATGGCTAATACAATGAAACAATTAGAAAAATTATGTGATATAGTTATTTATGATGGAACTCCTACAATATTAGTAACAGACGCTTTAATTATTTCTAGAAATGTAGATACAACTTTAATTGTATGTGCTTATAAACAAACTAAGATGGATGAATTAGAAAAAGTAAAAAATAATATTTTAAATGTTGGTGGAAAAATAGCAGGAGTTGTTATTAATAAAATGCCAATACAGCAAAAAGAATATTATACATCATATTATTATGGGTCTAATGAAAAACTTTCGACTAATAAAAAAAAGGCAAGAACTAATAATAGTCTCAATTTAGAAGCTAGAGCAAGAGCCTCTGTAGAAAGTAATAAACTAAGAACTATTGATATAGATAATAAAAAAACAACTGAAAAAATTGACACTAATATATCGTCAACAGAATTATTAAATCAAATGAATTCCTATATAGAAGAACAGAAAAAAAACTTAAAAAATGGAGATAATGAATGATAGATATACATTGCCATTTAGTTTATGATGTGGATGATGGCTCTAAAAATATAGAAGAGACTGAATTGATGCTAAAAGAGGCAAAACAAGCAGGTTTTACAGATATTATTTTAACACCACATTATAGAGAAGACTATTTTACTGTACCATGTGACGAGATTGCCAAAAAATTGCAAGAAATGCAAAAAAAAGCCGAAACTATAGGAATTAGACTATATCAAGGAAATGAAATCTACGCAACAGATAGAATAATACAATTAATTTATGATAAACAAGCTATGAGCTTAAATAATAGTAGATATGTGCTTTTTGAGTTATCAATGAGAGAAAAGCAAATTAATACAGATCAAATAATATATTCTATTTTGCAAGATGGAAAAATACCAATCATAGCTCATCCAGAAAGATATCCGTATGTACAAAAAAAACCAAATTTATTATTAGATTATATAGAAATGGGTGTTTTATTCCAATCAAATTATGGAAGTATTATTGGACAATATGGAAAAGAAGCAAAAGAAACTATTAAATTATTATTAACTCATAATATGATTCATTTTTTAGGATCAGATAATCATAGAACTAATTCAGTATATTGTTCAGTAAGAGAAAGCATAAAGCAATTAGAAAAGTTAATTGGAACTGAAAAAATGAAAAATTTAATTTATATTAACCCAAAAGCTATTTTGGAAGATAAACCAATTGAAATTATAGAACCAACAGAAATAAAAAAAGGAATATTTGGATTTAAAAAATAGCACAATTTTACAAAAAACGACATAAAATATCATAACCCACTATTTTTTTATAGAAGGGATGTATGATATGAGAAAAATAAAAAAAGGAGACATTGTAGGAAGAATATCTTATGGAAAAGATATTATATTTGTTGTAGAAAGAATAATTGAAACAAAACACAATGGAAGTTTTGCAATACTAAAAGGACTTACATTACGAATTCAAGCAGATAGTCCATTAGATGATTTAGAGCTAATAGAATTAGATATAGTAGAACAACATTTAAGAAGTTTAGAAGAAAAAGTAAAAAAAAGAATTAAAAAATATGAAAAAAATCTAAAAAATAATATAAATGTAAGAGAAAAAACTATTATACACACTGGAAGAATTTTGCATATTGATGGAGATAAAAAATATAGTGAAAAGTCAAATAAATATTATAAAAAAATTGGCTTAAATGCTATAGTAAAAAATATACATGAAAGAGAACAACCAAACATAGTGGGAATATTAGTAAAAAAGTATAATCCAGAAATATTAATTATAACAGGGCATGATGGAATGATAAAAAAAGGAGCAAAATTTAATGATGTGTATAATTACAGAAATTCACATTATTTTATAAAAGCAGTAGAAGAAGCAAGAAAACAAACTGAAAAAAAAGACCTTGTAATATTTGCTGGAGCTTGTCAGAGCTATTACGAGGCTATAATGATGGCTGGAGCAAATTTTGCGTCATCACCAGCAAGAATTTTAATAGATTTTATGGATCCTCTAATTGTAGCAGAAAATATAGCTATTACTAATGAAAATAAATTTGTTACTATAAAAGATTTTGAAAATGAACTAAGAGATGGACAGAGGGGTGTAAGTGGAATAGGTGGTCAAGGAAAGAAAAAAATATTAACTATATAATAAAAATAGCAAACATACTTGTAATAAAAATGTAACATAAATGTAACATAAATGTAACACAAATCAAAACGCAGTATAGAAAGCTTGATAAATCAATAAAAACAATATTTCGACACGAACAAATCTTTTTTGACAATTTCAACTATAAATGATAAAATCCAATCATCTTAAAGAAGTAGGTGATGATATGATTTGTCCAAATGATATTACTAATTTAAAAACAGACATTAATGAAATAATAGGACAAAAGATAATTGTCAAAGGTTCGCTTGGAAGATGCAAAACTTTTGAAAAAGAAGCTACAATAGAAAAAGCTTATCCGAATATTTTTGTTATTAAATATGAGGAAGAGAAAAGAAATGTAACTTATAGTTATACAGATGTTTTAACTAGAACAGTTGAGTTAGATGTATTTAATGGAACAGGTTATAGACCATTAATTCCTCCAATGCCAGAAAAACAAAAAACTTAGCTTAATATAATAAAATTAAGAAAATTCCTAAAATTAGGAATTTTTTTTTATACTTGTCAATATATATTATTAATAAAACTAAATAGGAGGGATTTGAAATGACTATTGAAACAGCAAAGGATAATTTAATTTTAAATCAAATTATAGAACAAAAAACAAATACTTTTATGGTGGAAGATGATTTTATTGTACCAGACAGCAAACCAGATATATTAGATGTTATCAGTAACAGTGGAGTGATATGTATTTATAAAAAAGAAATTTTAGATGGAAAAATTAGATTAGATGGTTCAGTAAATACATATATTATGTATTTATCAGATACACAAGAAAATCAAGTAAGGAGTTTAAATACAAACATAGACTTTACACAAATAATTGATATGGAAAAAGCTAGAAGCAATATGAGTTTAGATCTTAATATAAGACTAAAAGGATTAGAATGTAAAGTATTAAATGGAAGAAAAATAAATATGAAAGCTATTCTAGAAATAGACTGCAAAGTATCTTCAAATGAAACTGTAGAATATATTAAGGAAATTAATAATTTATCAGATATTCAATGTTTAAGTCGTGATTTTGAAGTTAATTCTTTAGTAGGAACAGGAAATACAAAAGTATTTGCAAAAGATACCTTAGATATTGACCAAACTGACAATCTTGTAGAAATAATGAAAACAGATTTAAAAATTACCAATCGTGAAACAAAAATAAGTTATAACAAAGTATTAATAAAATCAGACTTGCAAATTAAACTTATTTATTTAACAGATGATAATCGTATAAATATGAAGGAAGCAACCATACCTATAGTAGGATTTATAGATTTACCTAATATTAGTGAAGAACATAGTTGTGATGTTAAATACGAAATAAAAAATATAATTATAAAACCTAACAATGTAGAAGAACATTCTATTTATGTTGAAGCAGAAATACAAGTATATTGTGAAGCTTATGAAAATAAAAATCTTCAAATAATACAAGATTTGTATAGCCCAACATTAGATTTGAATTTTACGCAAAAAAATATAAAAGTAATGCAAAAAAAACAAATAAAACAACAAATTTGCAGTATAAGAGAAAAACAAATTATACCTGAAATAGGAAACAAAAAAATTTATGATGTTGAAGTAATGCCAGTTATTCAGGAACAAACAATTTTAAAAGACAGAATAATGTACAATGGAGAAATAAAATTAAATTTTATATTTGCTTCAAGTAAAAATGGAATAGATACTAAAGCAATAAGCTTGCCATTTAGTTTTTCTATGGATTTTGAAGGAATTGAAAGTGATAGTAATATAGATACTGTTATTGAAATAAATATGCAAAATTTTGTAATAATGCCAGATGAAAGTATAGAAATTAAAATAGATTTAAATTTTACAGCTATTAGCGGAAAAGACAGTAATATTTCAATTATTGATGAAGTTAATCCAGAAGCTCAAAATAGATCTGCTTGTAAATATAGTATGATTATATATTTTGTAAAACCAGGAGATACTTTATGGAATATAGCTAAAAAGTTTGGAAGCACAGTAGAAGATATTAGTAGGGTAAATGGAATAGAAAACCCAGATATTCTTCAAGTAGGAAGACAGTTATTTATTCCTAGATACCATGGATGATAAAATTTACTCTAGAAATTCTTTTAGAATACCTAAAATAATTATAAATAAAAACATTAATCCTAAAAAACAAAAAAATGCTAAAAAGGTAATTAAAATAGTTTTAATATTAACTATAGCCATTAATTTTGCATATTTTAGTTTTGCAGCTATAAATCCTATTATAGAAAAAAATTGTAAAACTATGGCTAGATCTATAGCAACTAAAATATCTAATATAAAAGCTACAGAAGTTATGTCAAAATACGAATATAATGATATTTTAAGTATTACAAAAGATGAACAAGGAAATATAAAAATGGTGGGTACTAATATTTTTGTTATAAATAAAATAATATCAGATATACCTATTTATATACAAGAAGAATTAGAGAAAGAGGAAAATAGTAGTTTTAAAATTCCTTTAGGTAGTTTTCTAGGAAGTAATCTTTTTGCAGGTAGAGGTCCAAATGTAAATTTAAAAATGAAAATAGCAGGTGATTTAGATACAGAATTAAAGTCAGAGTTTATATCATCTGGAATAAACCAAACTTTACATAAAATCTATTTGGAAATAAAATGTAATGTAATTGTTTTTACACCATTTGAGACAATAGAAGAACAAATAATAAATCAATTACTTTTAGCTGAAGGAGTAATTGTTGGAGAGATACCAAGTAGTTACTATAATTTAGAAGGAATGTCAAAAGATAATGCTGTTGATATAATACAATAAAAAACCTTGGACTAAATCCAAGGTTTTTATTATTATCTTTTTGAAAATTGAGGAGCTTTTCTTGCTTTTTTAAGACCGTATTTTTTTCTTTCTTTCATACGAGGATCTCTTGTTAAGAAACCTGCAGATTTTAAAGTTGATCTAAATTCACTATTAGCTAAATTTAATGCTCTGGCAATACCATGGCGAATTGCTCCTGCTTGCCCTGTAAATCCACCACCTGTTACTTTACAAATAATATCATATTTATCTAAAGTATTAGTAGCTACAAGTGGTTGTTTAACTATAACTTTTAATACTTCTGTGCCAAAATATTCATCTAAAGTTTTACCATTAATAGAAATAGCACCTTTACCTTCAATTAATCTAACTCTAGCAATTGACTTTTTTCTTCTACCTGTTCCTAAATATACTATTTTATCAGATTTTTTTGCCATTTTATTTTACCTCCCAAACTTCAGGTTTTTGAGCTATATTTTCATGCTCACTACCAGCATATACTCTTAATTTTCTAGCCATTTGTCTACCAAGTCTTGTATGAGGAAGCATACCTACTACAGCGTGAGTCATCATTTTTTCAGGATTTTTTTCTAATAAATTTCTAGCAGTAATTTCTTTCATTCCACCAATATATCCTGAATGGCTTCTATAAACTTTTTGATCTAATTTTTTTCCTGTTAAAACTACATTTGCACAGTTAATAATAATTACGTGATCACCAACATCCATATGAGTAGTGTATGTTGGTTTGTGTTTTCCTCTTAATAATTTAGCAGCTTCTGTAGCAACTCTACCTAAAGGCTTATTAGCTGCATCAATAATGTACCATTTACTTTCAATTTCATTTTTTTTAATACTATATGTTGTATTATTCATGGTAAATCATATCCTCCATTTCATTTTTCAAAATCATTAATCTATATGAAATTATTTTTAGCTACCGGGGAGAAGCTTTAAAAATAATTACATTCATAAACATACTCTCATATTTTAATACAATAAGCAAAAAAAGTCAAGCAAAATCAAAAAAATAGTTGACAAACAAAGAAAAAATATGTTATACTTACACATAGAATAAAAAAGAAGCAATCCATGCTCACCTTAAGCTAAAATGTAAAAAGGTAAATAAATTACTTATTTAAAATAAAGTATTTTTTGCGTGTGGATTGATATATAATCAATCTTTTTTTATTGATTTAATCTTATGGAGGTGTTTTATTATAAAACAAGATTTACCAATTAATGAGCAAATTAAAGCTAGTAAAGTACAATTAATTGATGAAAATGGAGAAAAAAAAGGTTTAATAAGTTTAAGTGAAGCTTTAGAATTAGCATATGACAAAAAATTAGATTTGGTTATGGTTTCACCAAATTTAGAAATGCCAGTTTGCAAAATAATGAACTATGGCAAATATAAATTTGAACAAGCTAAAAGAGAAAAAGAAGCTCGTAAAAAACAAAAAACTTTTGAAGTAAAAGAAATACGTATTACTCCAAATATTGAACAACATGATTTTGAATTTAAAGCAAAAAATGCTAGAAAATTTTTAGAAGATGGTAATAAAGTAAAAATTACGCTAAAATTTAGAGGAAGAGAAATGAATTATATAAAATTAGGAGAGGAAGTTCTTCAAAAATTTATAGAGGAATTATCAGATATTTCTGTTCCAGAAAAAAAGCCTGTTTTAGAAGGTAAAAATATGTTTATTATATTAGCTAAAAAAGCTGATAAGTAATATATAAAAGCTATTAAATTAAAGGAGGAATAAATTATGCCAAAATTAAAAACAAATAAAGCTGCTAAAAAGAGATATTCTTATACAGCTACAGGAAAAGTTAAAAGAACAAAATCTAATAAAAGACATCTTTTAGCAAATAAAACAAGTAGAGCAAAAACTAGAGGAAAAGTACAAGATGCTTATGCAGATAAAACATGTGAAGCAGGAATTAAAAGAATGTTACCATATGGAAATTAATGTAAGTTATTAAAATAAGGAAGGTGAAGTAAAATGGCAAGAGTAAAAACAGCAATAATTACTCGTAAAAAACATAAAAAAATATTAAAAAGAGCAAAAGGATATTATGGAGCAAAACACTATAGATTTAGAATGGCTAAACAAGCTGTTATGAAATCTGGAAAATATGCATATGTAGGAAGAAAAGACAAAAAGAGTAATTTTAGAAAATTGTGGATAGCAAGAATTAATGCTGCAGCTAGAATGAATGGAATAACATACAGCAAATTAATAGCTGGAATGAAAAAGGCAAATATTGTTGTTAATAGAAAAATGTTAGCAGAACTTGCGGTATCTGATCCAAAAGCTTTTACAGAGATAGTAAAAGTAGCTCAAAAAGCAAAATAAAAAATGGCTAATTTATTAAGCCATTTTTTTTATTTTTAAAGTACTTTTTTGCAATATTTTTAAAATCATTGTTTCTTAATTTTTGGTTTAGCAATTAGTGAAGCCAGATATCCAAAAAATACAGCAGCGGCAATTCCACCAGCTGAAGCTTTAACACCACCAATAAAAGCTCCTAATACCCCTAAACTTTTAACCTCTTGAATAGCTCCTTTAGCAAGATTTGCACCAAATCCAGTTAATGGTACAGTAGCACCAGCACCAGCAAATTCTATTAAATATTTGTAAATTCCTAGACCTCCTAAAATAGCTCCAACTGTAACATATATTACTAAAATTCTAGCTGGAGTTAATTTAGTTTTATCTATTAAAATTTGTCCTATTATACAAATAATACCACCTACAATAAAGCATTTTAAAAGTCCCATCCAATCAATACTTTGTAAAAAATTCATAAGCTTACCTCCAAATTAATTCTCAATAGCAACTGCATGTGCAATACTAGGAATACTTTCACCTTGTTGAGAAGAAGTGGCATTAGTTAAAGCACCTGTAGCAATTAAAAGAATTCTATTTAATTTTCTATTTTTTAGTTGTTTAAAAAAATAACCAGAAAATACAGTACCTATACAAGCACATCCACTTCCGCCAGAATGAGTATCTTGACTATTCTTATCAAATATTAATACACCACAATCATTATAAATATTTTTAATATTAAATCCCTTAGATTCAGCTAGTTCTATTAAAATTTCTTTACCTATATGACCTAAATCACCGGTAATAATAGCATCATAATAGCTAGGTTTTCTTTGAGTATCATTTAAATGAGTAATTAAAGTATCTAAAGCAGCTGGAGCCATGGCAGCACCCATATTGTTTGCATCTTTAATTCCCATATCAACAATTTTTCCTGGTGTAATATGTGTAATATAAGGTCCAGTGCCTACTTTAGAAACAACGACTGCTCCCGAACCTGTTACAGTCCATTGAGCTGTTGGAGGTCTTTGATTTCCAAGCTCCAAAGGAAAACGAAATTGTTTTTCAGCACTACAGAAGTGACTAGAAGTAGCACATAAAATGTTATTAGCAGCTCCACTATCTAAAAATACGCTGGCTAGACATAAACCTTCAACAAAAGTTGAACAAGCACCAAAAATACCAAAAAAAGGAATATTTAATTCACGTAAACCAAAGCTAGAAGAAATGCATTGGTTTAATAAATCACCAGCAAAACAAAAATTAATATCATTTGAAGGTATACCAGATTTACTAATAACACTATTTACAGTTTCTTTTATAATTTTACTTTCAGCTTTTTCCCAAGTTTTTTCTCCCCAAAATTCATCTTCTAAGCATTGATCAAAATATTTTGCTAAAGGACCTTCACTTTCTTTAGGACCAACAATACTAGCAGTGTTCACTATTGTTGGTGGATTATTTAATTTAATAGTTTGTTTACCTAAACGAATCATATAATATTCTCCTTAATTTTTAAATTTAAGTAAAAAGCTAAATGAATAATGTTGCAATAATTCCTATTATTACAGATGAAGAAATACCAAATACTAAAACAGGTCCTGCAATAGTAAACATTTTTCCACCAACACCCATAATATAACCTTCTGATTTATACTCTATGGCTGGAGAAACAATAGAATTAGCAAAACCAGTAATAGGAATTAAAGAACCAGCACCTGCAAATTTTCCTATTTTATTAAATATATTTAATCCTGTTAAAATAGCTGATACCGCAATTAATACAATTGAAACTACAGTAGAAGAAATTGTTTCATCCATTCCTTTAAATTTACAAAAATCCATAATAATCTGTCCAATACTACAAATTAATCCTCCCACAAAAAAAGCATTAAAACAATTTTTAAAAATAGGGGAATTAGGTGATTTTTTATCTACATAGTCATTATATTCCTGTTTAGTTTCTATAGGTTTCATATATTTATCCCCCTTATTCTCTATCTCTATCTATAACAAAAGATATATCTAAATCTACAAAATATTCTACTAATCTTTTACCATCAATACGAGCTTTTTGCTCTATGATTTTTACACTAGATAAATAATTAATAGTTTTAGATGCTTCTGCAACTGCTTGTACTATTGCATCTTTCCAAGAAACATTAGACGTTCCTGTTATTCTTAAATGTTTTTCCATTTTATCAACCTCCATAAATTTGCTATTTCTATCATTTCCCAAAAAATAAAATTTATGCAAATTTAATAAAAAAATAAAAAATACTATTCACTAAAATAAAAAAATATGGTATAGTGGAATTAATAAAATTTTAGGGAGATATGTAAAAAAATGGAGAAACATTCACAAAAAAGAAAATCAAAAATATTTACAAAAATTTTTATAGTATTAATTTTTTTAATAATAATTATTGGAATTTTATATTTAGTAAAAAATAATTATATAAGAGATGAAATAAAAGATAAAATTAATTTAATTATAAACAATTCAAATGTAACAACTAGTCTGAAAGCAGATGTTTTCATAACTGATGGAGTAGTTTATATTTCTAAAGCAGATATTAATAACTTTTTTGATAATACTATTACATATGATGAAAAATACAACCAAATAATTACTTGTTCTGAAACTAAAATTGCAAGTATGCCAATAGGAGAAAATCAAATCCAGGTAAATAGCTCTAATGTAAAAATAAAAGAAGGTGTTATACAAAAAGAAGACACCTATTATATACCTATTTCTGAGTTAGGTGATGTATATAATATAAAAACTACTTATGTAGAAAATACTAAAATTGTATATATAGACTCTTTAGATAGAGAACAAAAAATAGCAACAATGAAGAAAAAAACTTCTATAAAATATAAACCAAATACTTTTTCTAGAACAGTAGCAAAAGTAGAACAAGGAGAAATAGTAACTATAGCAAATCGCAGTGATTACCCAGTTCCAGAAGGATGGACAAGAGTAAGAACAGAAGATGGAATTTTAGGATATGTTAAACTTAATAAAATGGGAGAATTAAATACGGTTCGTGAAAATATAGAAAAACAACCTAAAATAGAAGGAAAAATTAGTTTAGTATGGGATTTCTTTTCTATATATGTAAATGCACCAAGTAGAAGCGAAGAAATAAAGGGCATTAATGTTGTATCTCCATCATTTTTCTATGCAGAAGAAAGCGGAACTATAAAATCTAATATAGGTGAACAAGGTAAACAATATATTGAATGGGCTCATAATAACAATTATGAAGTTTGGCCAATGATTTCTAATTCATTTTTAAATTCAGAAACTACTTCTAAAATTATGCAAGATTATAAGTTAAGAGAAATATTAATAAATCAAATAGTAGATTATATTGTTACATATAATTTAGACGGAATTAATATAGATTTTGAAGATATGTATGAGCAAGACAAAACATACTTTTCACGTTTTTTAATAGAATTAGAACCTAAATTAAATGAAATTGGAGCAGTTTTATCAGTAGATGTTACAGCTCCAGATGGAGCTCCTAACTGGTCTATGTGCTATGACAGACATACTATAGGAAAAGTTGCAGATTATATAATATTTATGGCATATGATCAATATGGATTATCTGCTACAGAGGCAGGAACAACAGCAGGATGTGATTGGGTAGAAGTAAATATTGAAAAATTTTTAGGACAAGAAGATGTAAATGAAGAAAAACTTGTACTAGGAATTCCTTTTTATACAATGCTTTGGAAAGATAATTCTCCAAGTGTTGTTAATATGAAATCTATAGACAATGTAATTCCTAGTGAAGTGGAAAGAAAATGGGATGAAAACTTAAAACAATATTATGTAGAATATACAAAAAATGGCTCAAATTATAAAATGTGGATTGAAGATGAAAAATCTATAGAAGCTAAATTAAATTTAATTTCTAAATATAATTTAGCAGGAGCTGCTTTTTGGGATAAAGGTAGAGAAACCTCTTCAGTATGGAATTTAATTTCAGAAAAGCTAGGTATTTAAATATTCATAAAATAAAAACTATCTCAATATAATATAAAACAAGCTATATTATATTGAGGTGTTTTTATGTTAGCATATTTAAAATTAAAAACTAATAATGAGGAATTATATGAAAGTGATTACTTAGTACAACTAAAACAAAAAACAAATGTAATCTCAAAAATTCAATACACAATTTGTTATTTATATTATCAATTAGTTGTATGGTTAAAATATTATACAAATACAATTACAATAAAAGAAATATATGGAGGATATTTATTTATTCTTCCTTTTGATACAATAAATAATAAAAAGATAAATATATGTATGAAAAAAATTAAAAAGCTAATTCAGAAATATAAAATTAATTCACTAGTATTAACAGAAGAATTAAACAATTATAAAGCATTTAAATCTGAAACTCAACAAGTACATATATTAGATGGCAGAGGTATCATGCCATATTTAATAAAAGAAATAATTGAATATATTGTTGCTCTACAAAAAACAAACTTAGCAAACGAAGACTTATATATTTGTGTAAATGAAAATAAACCCATTTATACAGATAATATTATTTATTTAATGTATTATTTTAAATCTGTTAATATAGTTACAAAAAATATCAACACATTTCAAAAAATAGCCGATAAAGTTGCTCAAAAAGAGAATATTATTATTACAGTTACTAATAATAAAAAAAAGAGTTTAAGAAAGGCTAAAATAATTATAAATTTTGACTTTGAAAATAGTCAAATACAAAAATATAACATATATAGAAAGGCTATTTTAATTTATATAAATAAACAAGAACCATTTGAAAGTATGGGATTTGACGGAATTCAAATTAGAAAAATTGGAATTGATACATCTAAAGAAATAAAAGATTTTTTTGAAAAATATAACCTAATTAATAATTGTTCTTTAGCTACGTTATATGAAAGTTTAATTAATGAAAAACAAGATTTTTTATTAATTAAAGAAAAAATAAAACAAGATAATATTAAAATTATAAAGTTGTATGGAAAGAATGGAGAAATATCACAAAGAGAATATATACAGCTAAAAGACTTATGAATTTTATGTGAAAATACTTGACAAAATATAAAATATAAAGTATAGTAATACTCACACGCAATAAGGTATATATTAATATAACTTATTGCAATTAATTTTTGCTAAAAGCAATAAAAAGCAAAAGGAGGTAAGACTAATGGAAGAAAATAAAGAAGTGTTATTAACACAAGAAGGATTTGATAAATTAGAACAAGAATTAGACTATTTAAAAGTAACTAAAAGAGCAGAAATAGCAGAAAGAATTAAAATAGCATTAGGATTTGGGGATTTATCAGAAAACTCTGAATATGATGAAGCAAAAAATGCACAAGCTGAAAATGAAACAAAAATAGCAGAATTAGAAAATAAAATTAGATATGCAAAAATTATAGATGAATCAGAGATAGATACTAAAACTGTTCAAGTGGGAAATACAGTAAAACTTCTAGATATAGAATTTAACGAAGAAGTAAGCTATACTTTAGTTGGTTCTACAGAGGTAGATTTAGCAAACAACAAAATATCAAATGAATCACCAATAGGAAGTGCAATTCTTGGAGCTAAAAAAAATCAAATAGTTGAGGTTCAAGCTCCAGCAGGAGTAATTCAATATAAAGTATTATCTATAACTAAATAAAAAGATAGCTCATTTGTGAGCTATTTTTTATGCTAATTTAAATTTAAAGCTGCTTCTAAAGCCAATATTATCATATTATTTAACGATTTTTCTCTTTCTTCAGAACTTATCTCTTGTTTTTTGTAATGAGAATCAACAACTGTTAATAAACAAGAAGCTCTTTTGCCTAAATATTTTGCCATATAAAATAAAGCAAATGCCTCCATTTCAGCACCAATAATATTTAAGTCTTTTGGAAATCTTTTTATTAAATTAGGTATACTTTCTAAATATCCATCAAAACAATCACTGCATAAGGTATTGCCTTTAATATATGGAATATTATTATTTTTAGCACATTGTTCTATAATTTCATTTATATAAGTACTAGATTCTGTTATATGGCAATCTTTTTGATTCCACTCAAAAGCAAAGTTACTTTCTGTATAAGATTTATCTACTAAAATAGTATCGAAAATATTTAAATTAGAAGAATAGGCTCCACAAGAACCAATACGAATAATATTTTCTACATCATAAAAATGATATAGCTCATAACAATAAATTCCCATACTAGGCATTCCCATACCATGAGAAAAAACGGTTAAATTTTTTCCTTTATAAGTTCCAGTATAAGCAAGCATATTTCTAACAGTATTTACTAAACGAGCATTTTCTAAAAAATTTTCAGCAATATATTTAGCACGTAATGGGTCTCCAGGCATTAAAACAGTTTTTTCAATATCTTCTTTTTTGGCATTACAATGAATAGACATATACAAACCTCCTAAAATTTTTTATATACCATTGAAATTTAAATAAAATAGTGTTACAATAAAACAGTAAAAAATGGGGTGTCGCCAAGTGGTAAGGCACTCGGCTCTGACCCGAGCATTCCGTAGGTTCGAATCCTACCACCCCAACCAATAATTTTATATTCTTAAATAAATAAGTTTAATTAATTCAAAAATGTTAAAATTTCTTACAACTTTTTCCATAAATAAATTATTGAATACTAAAAAAATTATACACTTATATTATTTTTTTTTCAACTAATTTTATCAATCAATTTGGATTTTATTAAAATAATTAGATTTAATGTTAATTTGATTTTTCGTCAAATAATGGTAAGTTCTTGGAAAATATTGACAAAAAAAATATATTATGATAATATATGAAATATAAATAAAACTTAACTAACTACTTAAAATTTAAAAATAAAAGGGGGAAAATAAAAATGAAAAAACCAATGTCTAATATTACAAAAATTATTTTAACAATTTTAGCAACTATTGTTGTATTAGCTATTATTATACTTATTATTCATATTACTAGAAATGCAATTATCTTAAACCGCTTGTCAAATTTATTAAATTCCAATATTAGTGCTAACAATTATCATTATGAGGAAAATATAAAACATAAAGATATAGATTTAATAAAAGAACTATACAAAAAGAATGATACATATGTAGAATATACATATGCATATGACAAAGAAAATGTAAATAGCTTTATAGTATACTCAAATGGAAAAGAAGTTATAATGATAGAAAATAACAAATTAAAAACCGATAATGAAAATGCTAATTCGGAGAAATATGAAGAGCGTACAATAAAAGATGTAATTACACTTAACTCTGTATTTCTTGAAGATTTATCTATAGATAAATTAGTTAATACTAAAATTTATTTTGATAAAAACTATAATACTTATATGTTAAGCTATGGCAATGGAAGGATAAATTTTTGGTTAAATGCAAGTACAGGTTTACCTATAAAAAGTGTATTTGAAGAAGAAATACGTACGTATACATTTGAATTTAATAATGTAACAGAAGAAAATGTTGCAAAGCCAAATATTTCACAAACTGAAGCTCAATAAACAAAAAACTTAATGATTTTTCATATGTAAAAATAGAGTGGTTATTTTAAAAACAACCACTCTATTTTTTATTTTAATTTATTAAGTAATTTAATCCTAGTTATAATAAAACCTATAATAAGTACAATTACAACAAACAAAAATATAGGTGAATAGTTTCCTGTTTGAGGTAATTTTTCTTCTGCAATAGTCTTATCCTCATAACTTAACTTAACTTGAGGAAAATCCTCAGAAGAATTATTAGATTTTCCAGAAGATGTTTCATATTCAATGTCCAGTTTAGTATTAAGTGGTATAAGCTTATTTGCAATTTCTTCATCATATTTATCTTTTAATGATAATTTATAAGATAATGTAGCAGTAGAATTTTCTTTTAACAATTCTATATTCCAGGTAATACTATTATCTGTTTCATCAATTTGCTGAGAAACTTCTCCAACATTAGGAGATTTAACATATTCAAAATTAAAATTATCTATAATTTCTTTAGGAAAATAATCTTTAATAATAATATTTTTTATAGTATTATCCATACTGGCAACAATAGTATTATAAATATCTTCTGTCAAGGTAGTAGTTAAATTATTATAATTTATATAATAAAAATTACCAGCTGTAGGGTTAGTAACTGTACCAAAAATTTCTTCAACAAGTTCACCATAAGTCATATGTCTGTCTTCACCTTCTACTACAGGAGCAGCTGGATTAACTACAGAACTTTCATCTAATCTCATTAAAATAGAAGAAATTTTATAACCTTTATTTTGTAATTTTAGTAATCTGTTTTTAGTATTCTGAGCATTTACTCCAGAATATGTTAAAGTATTTTCAGTATCTAAAGAAACATTAGGAACACCATCTGATATTAAAACAATATGCTTTTCTGAATCTGTACTATCAGTAAAATTAGATTCCGCTATACTTAAACCTGCTTCAATATTTGTATAAGGTCCTTTATTTTGAGTATAAGTATTAATAGCATTTTCTATATCATCTTTAGAACCTGACAAAGATAGTAATAATTTAGCATCACTTTCTGTTCCTAGGGTTAAACTAGTGTCAACTAAAGGATCCACACTAGAAAAACTTATAATACCTATTTTCAAATTTGTAAAAGAATTAAATAAATTCTCAACAAAAGACAATGCTGTTTGAGCTACATATTCAATTTTAGTTTGATTTTCATAAGTTTTTGTCATACTATTAGAACTATCTAAAATTAAAAAAACTTCTAAAGGTTTAACATAAGTTTGTTCTTTCATAGAATTAGTAACAGTTAAAGTTAATGTAGCTTCTTTTTTATTTTTGTCAAAATTTGTTAGCTCTTTTGTAAATTTACCTATATCATTTAAATTAATTTCACAAATTTTTTCATTAAATAATTCTATAGTTGAATCACTACTATTTACTGTAGCTGCAAAAGATTCAACAGTTAATAATGATAATAAAATAAATAATATAAAAATACAAATTATTTTTTTATTCATAATATATACTCCTTTACTTACAATATCACATATATATTATAACACATAAATATAATAAATCCATATATTTTATAATTTTTTTTAAATATTTAGGGTTATTTCTATTAATTTTCATAATATTATGATAAAATTAGATAAAAGAAATAAGGAAGAAGAAAAAGATGAGCAAAAAAACAAAAATATTTAAAATAATAATATTTATAATATTTATAATTATTTTAATAGGAATAACAAGTTATTTAATACCAGTAATAAAAAATTTAAGTACTGAATCTGGACAAGCTGAATTTAAGCAAAAAGTAAATGAATCTGGATTTTTAGGTTTTCTAATGTTGTTTGGTCTACAATTTGCACAAATATTTTTATTTGTAATTCCAGGTGAACCTATTGAAATACTAGCAGGAGTTTGTTATGGTAGTATATGGGGAACTATATTTATTATGATATCTGCTACAATTATTTCTATATTTATATATATCTTAGTTCATAAATTTGGAAGAAAATTCATATATGAATTTATAAATGAAAATAAAATAAAAAAGATAGAAGAAAATAAAATTTTTCAAAATCCAAAAACAATTAGATTTATAATTTTTATTTTATTTTTTATTCCTGGAACACCAAAAGATTTACTAACATATATAGCAGCACTATTACCAATAAAATTAAAAGATTTTATTATAATTTCAACAATAGCAAGAATTCCTTCTATAGTATCTTCTACTTTAGCAGGAGAAAAATTACTTTCTGGAAATTGGCAATTTAGTTTAATTATTTATGGCATCACATTTTTAATAGTAGCTATAATTATTTTAATTATGAGAAAATTTGACAAAAATAAAATTACAGATGAAGCTATAAAAATAATTAAATAAGAAAGGAGAAAAAATGAAAAATTTTTCTAGTATTTTAATAACAATATTTGCTTTTATGTTTTGGACATTTAGACTTATTACAACAATACTATATACTATTGGAGTAGATTTTATGGCTATGCCTATAGATATAACCATGGAAGTTCCACTTCTTTTTATTACTTTTATTTGTATATGCTATATTATAAAAAGAAAACTATTACCTACTATAATATACTTAATTTCACATTTTCTATATTATGGATTATACTTATATCAAAGCTTAACTGTAAATACATTAACTTTAAATAATTATATGGATTTATTTTTTGCTATTATAGGTATCTCTATACCTTTAGCTACATTTTTTGATATATTATTAGATAAAAATAGAAAATCACATCCTGTAGATAAACAAACAGATTGGTTTTATAAAAACAAAAATTATGACAGAAAAATAGATGAAAGAGCAGATAGAAATCAATATAGAACTTTAGATAAATAGCAAATTTTTAAAATGAAATTGTTGAAAACTATTTATTATTTGAGGCAGATAATTGAAATTATCTACACCATAACCAAAGAAAAATGTTAAAAGAAATACTAACAGAAATATGTTTAAATTACCAAATAGAAATATTAGAGCAAAAACAAAGAGAAGAAATATCACACAATAATGAAGAATTATTAAATAAATTTATTTCTTCAAAAGAAATTGAAGGATGTTCAACAAGAACTTTAAATTACTACAAGGATAATATAACTAAAATGCTAGAAAAAATAAACTTACCAATTGAGGAAATTACTACAGAAATTTTAAGAGATTATCTAGCTGATTACAAAAATAATTCTAAGACAGGAATGGTTACAATAGATAATATAAGAAGAACATTATCAAGTTTCTTTGCTTGGCTAGAAAATGAAGATTATATTGTAAAAAGTCCTGTTAGAAGAATACATAAAGTAAAAACAACTAGAAGAGTTAAAGAAACTTTAACTGATGAAAATTTAGAAAAATTAAGAGATATTTGTTCAAATGTAAAAGATTTAGCAATATTAGAACTATTAATATCAACTGGTATGAGAGTTGGAGAACTAACTAGATTAAATATTTCTGATATGGATTTTCAAGAAAGGAGCTGTATAGTTTTAGGAAGAGGAAATACAGAAAGAGAAGTATATTTTAGTGCAAAAAGTAAAATGTATATAGAAAAATACTTAGAAACTAGAACAGATGACAATGAAGCGTTATTTGTATCAATAATAAAGCTATATAACAGACTAGGAATATCAGGAATTGAAATGGTTATAAGGGATTTAGGAAAAGAGGCGAATATAAATAAAGTACATCCACATAAATTTAGAAGAACAATGGCTACTATGGCTATTGATAAAGGTATGCCAATTGAACAAGTGCAAAAATTGCTTGGACATATTAAAATAGACACAACAATGGAATATGCTATGGTAAATAAAAACAATGTAAAAATTTCACATAGAAAATATATTACTTAAAATTTGATGAATTTTTATGAAATATGCAAGCTATACATTGCCTTGATTGGTTATTTACAAAAAAATATATTTATGCTACAATACTAACTGGAGGTAGATAAAATGGAACATATATTAAAATTACAACCTAAATACTTCGACTATATTAATAATGGAACAAAGAGAGTAGAATTAAGATTATATGATGAAAAAAGACAAAAAATTAATATAGGAGATACTATAATTTTTCAAAAAGAACCTGAATTAGAAATTACTATGAAAGTAAAAGTTATAGGGCTATTAAGATATAATACATTTGAAGAATTATTTGAAGATTTTGATATAGAAATGTTAGCTGACAAATCAATGACAAAGCAAGAACTATTAAATGTATTAGAAGAATTTTACACACCAGAAAAACAAAAACAATATGGTGTTGTAGGAATACGTATTGAAAAAATATAATGAAAACACACTCAAAAATTCAATAGGATTTAAGAGTGTGTTTTGTTGTGCCTTGACAGATAGAGAATTATTCGGGAAGTTTTCCGTTATAAACCAACTCCCGTGAAGAGTTGTTGTAGTAGCCTTCACTCATAGTCTGTGCCAATTCCCAATTGTACTTTTTGATGATGTGCTCAAACATCGGGATTTTATAGTCTGCAATTGTGATAAGAGGCTTTGTAGTACCGAGATACTTAAAAGCTTGTTCTAACATCTTTGTTGCAACATGTTTCCCACGGTAGCCTTCTACTACGAGAAAAGTACAAATTTTGCTTTCGGTATTATCCTTTTTCAAAAATGCTACACCAGCTACATTGCTATTAATTGCGCAAATAACAACTTCACCAGTACCATTTAATACTCTAGGAATTTCTTTTGCCCAATACCACTCAAAATGTTTAGGATAATCTTTACAGATGTAATCCGTAACAGAATAAGCAGCCTGTGCAAATTTACCAAAGAGCTTATGGTTGTTGATAAGAGAGCTTAATGTGTAAATTCTCATATCGTTTATCTGTTTCCGAAGTTCAAACACATAGACTCCCAAAGCTTCCTTTTCTTCAGGATAAATTTCCTGATACATTTCCAAAGCTTTATACTTGGTAACACCAGGAATTGCCCTAGAAGAATCTTCATTGTCGAGCATATCAGGAAAATCTTCATAGCGAGTTACACGAATAACCTCGAACTTGATATTAGAATAGTCCTTAAAAGTGATTGTATCACCTTTTTGAACTCTTTTAATATCAGGATATCCAACCCTTACTTCAAGAGTCTTGATTCCCTTGTTGATGAGGTTGTAATATTCCCGTTTGATTCTCCAGTTATAGTTTTTAGCCATAACATCAACCGTCCTTTCATAAAGTATATGTTCTTAAAACTGCAACGTACTGTAATTTACAGTATAACTTTATTATAACATAAATGGTAAAGATTGTAAATGATTATGTATACAAAAAATGGGACAATTTAAAGTTAAATGATGAAATAAATTTCAGCGACAACTTACAAGTTGTTATTCTAGATCAAAATATATGTGTTAGAGGTATCAAAAGATATCTCTTTTTTGTGATTTAAAAAACAAATTTCCAAAATCTGTCCGATTTTTAAACTTTATAAGAGACCTTAATAG
>CALXQH010000017.1 GCA_944390525.1 uncultured Clostridia bacterium
TAGAATTATAAATTCTACAAATAAATAAAATATCAAAAGAAATAAGATTAACTAATAAATATTATAAAAGCTATTGACTAAAAAAATAAGAATAAGGAGAGAAAATGGAAAAAATTCAAAATATAACTAAAAATAACAAAAGTGAGGGCAAACTATTGCTTTTTGTAAGAAAAAATGGTACAATATAAAAGTTAAAAGGAAAAATATTCCTTACTTGCAAATTACTGCAGGTTATAACCCACAAGGAGGTGAAATATAATGAACAAATACGAAAGTGTTGTCATTATTAATCCATCTGTAGAAGAGGAAAAAGTAAAAGAATTATCTAAAAAATTTACAGATTTAATTAATAATGATGGTAAAGTAGAAAAAATTGAAGAACTTGGTAAGAAAAAATTAGCTTATGAAGTAAAGAAAAACAAAGAAGGTTACTATGTTGTTATCAATTTTGAAGCTAATCCTAGCTTAATTTCTGAATTAGAAAGAAATTACAGAATTATGGATGAAGTAATTAAATTTATTACTGTAAAAGCAGAATAATTAAAATTAAGGGCCGAAAGGTAAGGTGCAAAAAATGAACAAAGTAATTCTAATGGGTCGTTTAACAAGAGATCCAGAAGTAAGATACACACAAACCAATAACACTCTAGTTGCTTCTTTTAGTTTAGCAGTTAACCGTAGATTTGTTAGACAAGGAGAAGAAAGACAAGCAGATTTTATTAATATTGTTGCTTGGAGCAAACTAGGAGAATTTTGTAGTAAATATTTTAAAAAAGGTCAACAAGTTAGTATTATAGGAAGATTACAAACAAGAACTTGGGATGATGAACAAGGACAAAAGAGATACATTACAGAAGTAGTAGCAGAAGAAGCATATTTTGCAGATAGCAAAAGAGAAGGAGATGCAACAAATAGTTTTGATGCAACATTTGGAACAATGCCTTTTGGAAATGCTGATTCTGACTTTGAAATTTCATCAGGAGATGACCTACCATTTTAATAGAATAGGGGGAAAATAACAATGGCAGACAAGAAAAATAATAAAAGAAATAACAGAAACAATGATGAAGATTATAATCCTAAATTTAGAAAAGTTAGAAAAAAGGTATGCCCATTATGTGCAGATAAGAACCTAAAATTAGATTATAAAAATGCAGACCAATTAAGAAAATTTGTTAATGAAAAAGGAAAAATACTTCCAAGAAGAACAACAGGAGCTTGCGCTATTCATCAAAGAGATATTACTTTAGCAGTAAAAAGAGCTAGACAAATTGCTGTATTACCATACACAGCTGAATAAAAAAATTAAGAATACACTTAAAAAAAGTGTATTCTTTTTTGTAAATAGAATAGTTTAAAAGTGTATCAAAAAGGGAATAATTTCAATAATATAGTTAAAGTAAGATGGTGATAATTATGAAAATTGGAATTGCCCTATCAGGTGGTGGAATACGTGGAATTGCTCATACGGGAGTGTTGCAAGCTTTAGAAGATAAAAATATTAAAATAGATATTATAGGTGGAACTAGTGCAGGAAGTATAGTAGCCACTTTATATGCTATGGGATATACACCCTACCAAATATTATATTTATTTAAAAAAAATGCTAAAAAAATAGTAAAAGCTAATCATTTCCCTTTTATATATAATTTATTGCAATTTTCTTTTAACAAAAAAATTACTTTAAATGGATTTAGAAATGGAGAATCTATGGAAGAAATATGTAATAAATTAGCAAACAGAAAGAACATAAGTAATATAAACGAAATAAAAATGCCATTAGTTATACCAACTGTAGATATTATAAAATCTAAAGAATATATTTTTACAAACAATATTCCAAAAAATGAGCAAGATAAAACCAAATATATTACAGATATTAGTGTGGGAAAAGCTGTAAGAGCTAGTAGTAGTTTTCCTGCAGTATTTAGTCCTTGTAAATTAGAAAAATATGCGTTTATGGATGGAGGAGCATTAGATAATGTACCTGTTAATGAAGTAAGAAAACAAGGAGCAGATAAAGTAATAGCAGTAAAATTTAATTCTGACCCAATAGATGAAAATAGTAATTTAATGGATATTGCTATGAAAACTATAGATATAATGGGAAGTAAAATATCAGAACAGGAATTAAAAAATAGTGATTATGTATTAAATGTATATACAGATAAAGTAGGTTTATTAGACGTAGAAAAGTTAGATAATTGCTATGAATATGGATATAAATGTGTAATAGATAATTTAGAACAAATAAAAAATGTTATAAGCAAATAAAAAGATTATAGAAGATTTTTAATTTATTGAAAAAAATTTAATTTTATGGTAATATATTAACTAGTTAAATAAAAGAAAGGTAAAAAATAAAAATGAATAAAAAATTATGGGGAATATTAATTATAATATTATTTACTTTAATAGTAATATTTACAATAATATTCAAACCCAACTATAAACAAAAAGAATTAAACAATAACACAAAAATAGTAACATCATTTTACCCTATTTATATTATTACAAGCAATATAATACAAAATGTTAATAATGTAGAATTAGTAAATATGACAGAAACAAATACAGGATGTGTGCATAACTATACGCTTTTAGCAGCTGATATGAAAAAAATAGAAAATGCAGACATATTTATAAAAAATGGTTTAGAATTAGAAAATTTTATGGATAAAGTAATTTCAACATATCCTAATTTAAAAGTAATTGATAGTAGTATGCAAATAACTAATAAAATACAAGAAACTGAAAATGTAAATCCACATGTTTGGACAAGTATTATAAATTACATAAAACAAGTTGAAGAAATTTCAGCAAAATTGTGCCAATACAATCCAGAAAATGCAGAAATATATACAGTGAACACTAAAAATTATATAAATAGTTTAAATGATTTAAAAGAAGAATATAATACCAATCTTCAAAATTTAAAAGGCAAAAAAGCTATTTGCTTAAATGAAGCATTAATATATTTATTACAAGAAATTGGAATGGAAGTAACTCAAGTAGAAACAGATCATGAAGAAAGCACATTATCAGCAGATATTTTAAAAAACTTAATTAATAAAATGAAAGAAGAAAAAATAGAAATTATATTTGTAGATATTAATGATAATTTGAAAAACGCTCAAACTTTATCTTTGGAAACTGGAGTAAATATATATAAATTAAATTCTTGTTTAACAGGAGAAAATAACAAAGATTCATACATAATTAATATGAAAGAAAATTTAGAAGTGCTAAAACAAATACAATAAAAGTAGGTGAGGTAAAATGAAAGAACAAGGAGCTTGTGGGTTACATTGTACAAAAATTAATAATATAAGTGTTAGATTTGGAAAAGAACAAGTATTAAAAGACGTTAATATTCATATACATTGTGGACAGCTAACAGTTATTATTGGAAAAAATGGAGCAGGAAAGTCTACTTTATTAAAAGCAATTTTAGGAGAAGTAGAACATACTGGAAATATAAAATTTATAGATATGAAATCTAATCTTACAAAAAAAATAAAAATAGGGTATGTACCACAATCAATTAATATAGAAAAACATATGCCAACTACAGTATATGATTTATTTGCTTCTTGTATTTGTCATATACCAATATTTTTAAAAAAAGACAAAAAGATTTATGAAGAAATAAAAGAACAATTAAAGCTATTTGGAGCAGAAAAGCTAATAGATAAAAGTATAGGGGATTTATCAGGTGGAGAATTACAAAGAGTATTATTAGCAATAGCTACAAAACCAACACCAAATTTACTTGTTTTAGATGAACCTGTGTCCGGTATTGATAAAAATGGTATTAGAGATTTTTATGAATTAGTAAATAGTTTAAAAACTAAATATGATATGTCTATATTATTAGTATCTCATGACTTTGAATTAGCAAAAAAATATGCAGATAAAGTAATTTTATTAGATAAACAAGTTATAAAAGAAGGAACACCAGAAGAAGTATTTAGTAGTTTAGAATTTAAAAATTATTTTGAAGAATTTTAACAAATAGGAGAATAAATATGGAAGCAATTTATGGAATATTAGAAGCAATATTACCATTTGAATTTATAGAATATGCTTTTATGAAGAACGCCTTAATAGCAATTATATTAGTAACACCTATTTTTGCAATTTTAGGAACTATGATAGTAAATAATAAAATGGCATTTTTTTCAGATGCATTAGGACATTCTGCTTTAACAGGAATAGCTATAGGAATGGTATTAGGAATATCAAATATAAACATTTCTATGATTTTTTTTGCAGTTGTATTTGCACTATTATTAAATTTTGTAAAAAACAAAACAAATTATGGAACAGATACTATTATTAGTGTATTTTCTTCTATTGCCATAGCCTTAGGCCTTGCTATGTTATCGCAAAGTGGAAATTTTAATAAATATTCAAGTTATTTAGTAGGAGATATTTTAAGTATTAATACTACAGAAATTATTTATTTATTCTTAGCATTTATAGCTGTAGCTTTATTTTGGTATTTTACATTTAATAAATTAAATGTAATTAGTATAAATACTACATTAGCTAAAAGTAGGGGAATTAATACTAAATTAATAGATAATATATTTGTTGTATTAATAGCTATAATTGTAATGATATCTATAAGGTGGATAGGAATATTGCTAATTAATTCTTTACTTATTTTACCATCAGCATCAAGTAGAAATATAGCAAAAAATATGAGAAGTTATCATTTGTTTTCTGCTTTTATTTCACTATTTTCAGGAATAGCAGGACTTATAATATCTTATTATTGGAATATTCCAACAGGACCAATGATTGTATTAATATCAGGAATAATTTATTTTATAACATTTGGTATAAAGAAGATTGTAAAAGAATAAAAAAGTTTAGGTGAGTTACTAATCACCTAAACTTTTTAAATTCCCAATATTTTTTTTGCTCTATCTACATCTTGCTGAGTAGCAGGAGAAATATTTGCCAAAGGATAAGTAAAACCAAGACTTTCCCATTTAAAGCGTCCCAAATCATGATAAGGAAGAATTTCTACTTTTTCAACAGAATTTAAGCTATGTATAAATTCTTTTAAATTTAATAAATCTTCCTCCTTGTCTGTAATACTAGGTACTAAAACTTGCCTAATCCACATAGCTTTTTTTATATCACTTAAATATCTAGCAAAATTAAGTTCTTTTTTATTGGAAACACCTACTAAATCTTTACAGATTTCATCATTAATACACTTAATATCTAATAAAAATAAATCAGCTAAATTAATTATTTGTTTAACTTTGTCTGTTATATCAAAACTTCCAGAAGTATCAATAGCAGTATGAATTTTTTCTTTCTTCAAGGCGGTAAGTAATTCAATTAAAAAATCTTGTTGCAATAGAGGTTCTCCACCACTAATTGTAACTCCCCCTCCAGAAGGCATAAAATAACTTTTATATCTTTTAATTTTAGATAATAATTCTTCTAATGTATATTCCATTCCTCCACATAAATCCCAGCTGTCTCTGTTATGGCAAAATTTGCATTTTAAAGCACAACCTTGCATAAAAATTACAAACCTTATTCCAGGGCCGTCAACAGTTCCAAAAGATTCAAATGAATGTATTCTTGCCTTTGACATATTATTTTCCTTTCAATACTTTCATAAAAAAGCATTTCATTGTTACTTAGAGTAGTAACAATGAAATATAATTTTTATTTAATTAAATTTTTTCATGAATAGTTCTATTTATTACATCTAATTGTTGTTCTCTTGTTAATTTAGTAAAGTTAACTGCATAACCAGAAACTCTAATTGTTAATTGTGGGTATTTTTCAGGGTGTTCCATTGCATCAACAAGTAATTCTCTATCAAAAACGTTAACATTAATATGATGTCCTGTTTGAGCAAAAAATCCATCTAACATATTTACTAAATTATCTACTTTAGATTTTTCTTCTTTTCCAAGAGTACTTGGAGAAATAGAGAATGTATAAGAAATACCGTCTTCAGAATATTCATATGGAAGTTTAGCAATAGTATTCATAACAGCTAAAGCTCCATTTGTATCTCTACCGTGTAATGGGTTTGCACCAGGACCAAAAGGCTCTCCATCTCTTCTTCCATCAGGAGTATTACCAGTATTTTTACCATAAACTACGTTTGAAGTAATTGTTAAAACTGACAAAGTTGCTCTTGAATTTTTATAGGTACAATGTTTTTCTAATTTTTTCATAAAGCTCTTTACTAAATTAACAGCAATATCATCAACTCTGTCATCATCATTTCCGTATTTTGGGAAGTCTCCTTCTATTTCATAATCAACAGCTAAACCAGTATCATCACGAATAACCTTAACTTTAGCATATTTAATAGCAGATAAAGAGTCAGCAGCAACAGATAAGCCAGCAATACCACAAGCCATAGTTCTTAAAATATCTCTTTCTTTATCATGCAAAGCCATTTCTAATGCTTCATAAGAATACTTGTCATGCATATAATGAATCATATTTAAAGCTTTAATATATGTTTTTGCTAAATACTCCATCATATTATCAAATTTTTCCATTACTTCATCATAATCTAAATATTCTGAAGTAATAGGACTAAATTTAGGTGTAATTTGTTTTCCACTTTTCTCATCTCTACCACCATTAATAGCATATAAAAGTGCCTTAGCAAGGTTAGCTCTTGCTCCAAAAAATTGCATTTGTTTACCAATTTTCATAGCTGATACACAACAAGCAATACCATAATCATCTCCTAAAGTAACTCTCATTAAATCGTCGTTTTCATATTGAATAGAAGATGTTTTAATAGAAATTTCAGCACAGAATTTTTTAAATCCTTCTGGTAAATTTTTAGACCAAAGCACTGTTAAATTTGGTTCAGGAGCAGGTCCTAAATTTACTAAAGTATGAAGTACCCTAAATGAATTCTTTGTAACTAAAGTTCTTCCATCAACTCCCATTCCACCAATACTTTCTGTTACCCAAACTGGATCCCCACTAAATAAACTATTATATTCAGGAGCTCTTAAGAAACGTACCATTCTTAATTTCATAACAAATTGATCCATTAATTCTTGAGCAGCTGTTTCATCTAATAATCCATTTTTCATATCTCTTTCAATATAAATATCTAAGAAAGTAGAAGTTCTACCTAAACTCATAGCAGCACCATTTTGATCCTTTATAGCTGCTAAATATCCAAAATATAACCATTGAAAAGCTTCTTTAGCATTTGAAGCAGGTCTAGATATATCAAAGCCATAAGATTCAGCCATTTGTTTTAATTCATTTAAAGCTAAAATTTGGTCATTAACTTCTTCTCTTTGACGAATTAAATTTTCTGTCATTTCTTCACTATCTAAAAGGCTAAATTCTTCCTTTTTATTTTCTATAAGAACATCTACACCATATAAAGCCACACGTCTATAGTCACCTATAATTCTTCCACGACCATAACCATCAGGAAGACCTGTAATTAAGTGAGAACTTCTAGCAGCCCTAATTTCTGGTGTATAAACAGCAAAAACACCATCATTATGAGTTCTTCTAAGATTATGATAAATATATTCAATATTTTCATCAACTTTATATCCATAACTTTCACAAGATTTTTCAACTATACGGATACCACCATTTGGCATAATAGCTCTTTTTAAAGGAGCATCTGTTTGTAAACCAACTATTTCTTCTAAATTTTTGTCAACATATCCAGGGGCATAACGATTAATTCCAGAAGGTGTTTTTGTATCTACATCTAATACACCGTTATTTTCTGTTTCTTTTTTATATAGAGCTAAAACCTTGTCCCATAACTTTTGAGTTTTATCAGTAGCACCAACTAAAAAGCTACTGTCGCCCTCATAGGGAATATAGTTAGCTTGAATAAAACTTCTAACATCAATTTCCTTTGTCCATTCTCCAGATTTGTTAAAATCATTCCATTCTTTAAAATCCATAAAAAAATACCTCCTTATTATATAAATGTTATATTAAATTTTAAACATATGGGCATAAATATAATATGTCACATATCTTACTAATGTTATCATAAATAATAAAAATTAGCAACATTTTTAATAAAAAAACAAGAAACTTTATATTTCTTGTTTTTAGTATGAACTAGTTTTATAAAATTATTCTTCTTCACTAATTACTTTAGCAATTTTATAAATTAATTTTTGCTTTTCAGAAGAAATATTATTAAGCACATTACTAAATTCAGAATTCAAATAATTCTTTGAATCGCTAGAAGAACCATTTAAAATGTAACCTTCAGATACTCCTAATATTTCACAAATTTGAGAAAGTCTTTTTAAATTAATATGAGAACTGCCTCTTTCAATTCTACTTAAAAAAGCAATAGATACATCTAACTGTTCTGCTAATTTTTCTTGAGTAATTTTCTTATCATTTCTAGCTTTTTTTAATCTTTCACCTATAACATTATAGTCAAGTGCCATTGTTTTCCCTCCAATTTATCTTTTTAGTATATATAGCATTTATTAGGAAAACTTAACAGATACTTAAAGGTAAATATTGATTCGTAAATAGAAGTTAGTGTGTGAAAATTAGCTTTCCTAAAACTTCATATAAATAAAGATATATTTCTTAGTTATATTTAACGATTATACTTATATTATTTTAAATAAAAATGTAAAAAATATGCTGTAAATAAGTGGAAAAAATTATTCTTCACTAATAACTTTAGCAATTTTATAAATTAATTTTTGCTTTTCAGGAGAAACTTTATTAAGTAAATTATTAAATTCAGGACTTAAATAATTTTCTGAATTATTAGATGTACCATTTAAAATATAACCTTCAGAAACTTCTAAAATTTCACAAATTTGAGTGAGTCTTTTTAAATTAATATGAGAACTACCTCTTTCAATTCTACTTAAAAAGGCAATAGAAACATCTAGTTGTTCTGCTAATTTTTCTTGAGTAATTTTTTTGTTATTTCTAGCTTTTTTCAATCTTTCACCAATAATATTGTAATCAAGTGCCATTATTTTTCCTCCAATTTTATCTTTTTAGTATATATAGCATTCATCAGGAAAATTTAACAGAAACCAAAAGATAAATATTAATTTATAAATAAACAGATAAAATGTTATTAATAATAAAAAATATAAAAAGTTCTAATACAAACTTACTTTGAATACAATGTAGAAAACAGCGTATTTTAAGGGGGTTTTTCATTTGGAAAGAAATGTAACAATAGAAGAACGTGCCATAAATTTAGCACACTATATTATAGATAGTAAGGATACAGTTAGAGGAGCAGCAAAAAAGTTTGGAGTTAGTAAAAGTACAGTACACACCGAAGTAACATTCCAGAACGGTAGAAATAAATTACACATAATTCCAAAAAGTATTGAAATTAAAGGAGTTTTCTTAGCAAAGAAAAATCCAGTTGTAAAATTAGGCT
>CALXQH010000018.1 GCA_944390525.1 uncultured Clostridia bacterium
GGAAAATATATCGCTTCAATAGATTCAGATGATACTATAAATCCTGTATTTTTTGAAGAAGCTTTAAAATATATGCAAGAAGATATTGATATTATTATTTGTGATTGGCTTACAGTTACAGATGAAAATAAATATGAAACGGCAGCTTTAGATTATATTTTCAATGATATTAATCGCTATGAAGGTTTGTTATATACGACAATTATGCCTTCAACATGTAATAAGATAGTAAAAAAATCTTTATATAAAGAATTAGATTTAACTTATATCGAAGATAAATTTGAAGATTTAAGTACTAATCCTTTTGTTATGTTAAGAGCAGAAACAATAAAATATATTAATAAACCTTATTATGAATATTATATAAGAAGTAACTCTATTATGAGAACAAAACCTGGACTTAGTATGATTGATATTATAAAAATTGTTAATGAAAGATTAGAAAAATATAAAGATTATATTAATGTTGATATAGAGAAATTTAAATATTATACATTTTCTTGGAGAATTGAGGAGTATGTTATTAACCAGTTATATACTATAGATGATGAAGAAATTGAGAATTATGTAAAATATATGACTACAAATTTAAAAAATATTATATTAGATACTTTTAATAATTCTTTATATAAAGAAAGACTTAATACTTTAAAGACAAAAGAGTTGAAAGATTATATTGTTAAACGTAATAAAGCTTTTGAAAAGGGAACTTTAACTAAATTTATAAAAAATGCTAGGAAAGATGATAAGTATTACAAATTAACACCTCCAATTATATATTATGGGGAGAATTAAAATGGATAAAGAAAAAATACAAATGGATGCTTTAAAAGCTGAAAACTTATATATGCGTGATAATATTAAAAATTTAAGAGATATAATTAGAGATCGTGATAAAGAACTTTTTCTAATTAAAAATTCTAAGGGGTATAAACTAATAGAGAAAATTAGAAAATTAATGTTTTGGAGAAGATGAAATGAAAAAAATAGCATTGGTTGTAGACAAGGATAATTGGGCTTTTGCTAATATAGCAAAAATATTAAAAAAGAAACTAGAAAAATATTATGATATTGATATTATAATATTAGAGTTTTTAGGAGGTAATTTAACACAACTTTTTTTGCTAGTTAAAGATTATGATTTAGTTCATTTTTTATGGAGAGAACCTCTTTATAATTTAAATAGACCATTTTTTGAAGAATATACTTATTTATTAGGTTCATCTAAAGAGCAATTTATGAATGATTATGTTAATTTTAAGAAAATAAGTACTGCAGTTTATGATCATTTATTTTTAGATGAGAATATTAAAATTACAAAGTTCTTGTTTAGTAATATTAGTAATTATTATGTATCTTCTAGAAAATTGTTAAAAATTTATAATAATTTAGATATTGAGTATAAACCTAAAATGGTTATTACAGATGGAGTAGATTTAGAGAAGTTTTATCCTCGTAATATAGAAAGGTTTGATAATTTAGATAGAACTATTGTTATTGGATGGGTCGGTAATAGTAAGTGGAGTGAATTTGGAGAAGATACTAAGGGGTTAGTTACAATATTAAATCCTGCTATAGAAGATTTAAAAAAAGAAGGATATGATATTAAAACTAATTATGCAGATTCTAATGTTAAATTTATATCTCATGATGAAATGATAGATTATTATAGTTCTATAGATGTTTTAATCTGTTCATCTATGTCTGAAGGAACACCTAATCCAGTTTTAGAAGCAATGGCTTGTGGTGTTCCAATAATATCAACAGATGTAGGTATTGTTAGTGAAGCTTTAGGTCCTTATCAAAAACAATATATATTAGAAGATAGAACTGTTGAATGTATGAAAAATAAAATTAAAGAGCTTCTTAATAATCCTAAAGATTTTAAAAAATTATCTATGGAAAATTTGAAACAGATAAAGAAATGGTCTTGGGATGAGAAAGCAAAAGATTTTAAAGATTTTTTTGATAGATGTCTTAAAGAGGAGGATTAGATTATGCTTGATAAAATAATGAACAATAAATATTTAATACCCATTATTTTAAGCCTTTTTACATATATATCCTTATGCTTTCAAGATGTTTTACCAGCTAATAATATCTTTTCACTATTAGTGTTAGTACTTATTATATATTTTTATAAAAATAATATTTTAAAAAAGAGTGAGTATAATAGAGATATTTTAATATTTTCTTTATTCTTTGCAGTTATATTGATTGCAGGAAGAATACTTTATAATTTTAGATACTCCGCTACTGATAGTTTTTGGAATGAATTATTTACTATTAAAAATATTATTTATTTAATTGGTAATACTAGTTTAATTTATACTATACTTGTAACTGTTATTCCTAAATTAGTTAATATTAAATTTAAAGATAAAAAAGTGTTTAAGAAAAAGTATATTTTTCTATGGTCATTATTAATCATTTTTATTTGTTGGTTACCTTATTTTATTGTTTATTATCCAGGAATAATAACAGGAGATTCTATTGATGAGTTAAATATGGTTTTAGGTAATAGAGCAGTTTCTGATCATCATGCAGTTATTCATTTTATTTTTATGTATATTCCATATAAAATAGGTTATTTTATCTCAGAAAATGTTAATTTTTCTGTTGGACTTATTTCCCTTGTCCAGATGCTTGTTATGGCTTCTATTTTTGCTTATTCTGTTTTCTTTCTTGCTAAGAGAAATGTAAATAAATATTTATTGATTGCAACTTTGTTATTTTATGCTATAGTTCCTATGTTTGGATTTTATAGTATTACTATGTGGAAAGATATTATCTTTAGTGGTATGGTCTTATTATTAGTTTTAGAACTTATTAAATTATTAGAAAAGAAAAATGATATCTCATTTAAAAATTTTTATAGTTTTATAATAATATCTTTATTGACAATATTTTTTAGAAATAATGCTATTTATATGTATTTCATTTTAGCTTTAGTAACATTAATTATTTTTAGAAAAAAACTAAAAGTAATAGTACCTATGTTAATTATAGTTTTTGCAGTTTTCTTTGTAGTAAAAGGACCAATTTATAATTATTTTGGTATCCAAACTTCAAAATCTTCTGAATATATAGCGATACCTCTACAACAGATAGGTAGGATGGCTTACAAAGGAGTAGAATTTACTAAAGGGGAAGAAGAGTTAATAAATAAGTTAATACCATTAGATACTTTAAGAGAATCATATAACGCAGAGATTGTTGATAGTATAAAATTTAATTATAATTATAATGCAGAAGCATTTGAAGAAAATAAAATTGAATATTTAAAACTATGGATTAGTTTATGTTTTAAACATTTTGGTATTGCTACAGAAGCATATTTGACTAGTACTTTAGGTTATTATTATCCTAATGTGGATTATTGGGTTACAACGGCAAAAATAGATGAAAATGATATTGGTGTTCATACAAGTAGTTTTGTTCCTGATAATATTAGAAATGAGATTACAAAATTAGGTACAAGAACTCTTCCTATTATAGGTAATACTTGGTGTATTGCTTTAGCTTTTTGGTTAATTTTGCTTTCAGCATATATTGCTGTTAAAAGATATAGGAAAAAGAGTATTTTATATGTTTATGTTCCAATATTTGGGATTTGGTTAACTATGATGGTAGCAACTCCTGTTTTTGCAGAGTTTAGATATATTTTTAGTGCTTTTACTTGTTTACCAATATTACTTATTGTTCCATTTTTAAAAAAAAGAGGTGTAAGTTATGAAAAGGTTAAATAATAATTTTGGATATTTATTAATATCTTTAATGATTTATTTGGCTTTAGCTAAGTATTTATCATTAGATAATTTTAATATTTTAAGTCTTATTATTTATATTTTAAATTTTATTGTTGTAAAAAAATATTTCTTTAAATTACTTTCTAAAAGAAGTATAATTCTTTCTTTAATATTTACCTTGTGCTTTACTTTAGGTAAAGTCTGTTTTGATAATATGTATACTACAAAAAATGTTTTTATAGAATATTTCACTTTTGAAACATTATATTTATTTATTGGTATTTTTCTTTTATTTACTTTATTAATTTCTATAATATTAAAAAAATTAGAAACATTAAATTTAGTCAGCGAAAATAATTTTAAGAATAATAAAAAATT
>CALXQH010000019.1 GCA_944390525.1 uncultured Clostridia bacterium
TATATTCATTATTTTCAGCTTTTATATATGAATAATTAGCTTGTGGTATTTGTGCTTTTTCCAATATGGCTTTTGCATATACTTTATCCATACAAATACTTGAACTAAGTACTTTGCATCCAACATATTTTATTTTTAAAAGTTCCAGTAATCCTTGAATTGTTCCGTCTTCTCCATATAGTCCATGTAGTGCAGGAAATACAATATCTAGATTAGACAAATATTCAAATTCATTAGTTATTTTTTCTAATTCCTCTATAGTTTCTCCTACTTTTAATGTAACTATTTCTTCTATATTTTTAGTATATTTATACCATTTTCCAGTTTTATCAATATATATTGGAAAAATTTCATATTTTTCCTTGTTTAAATTTTCAATTATAGCTGTTCCGGAAACTATTGAAACATCATGTTCTGTTGACATTCCACCAAATATAACTCCAACTTTTAATTTTTTCATTCAATCACTCCTTTATACTTTTAGCATATAGCTTCACAAATTTGCGTAAATTTAAGTCCATTTGATGCTTTAAGTAATATAGCATCTTCTTTTTGAATAGTTTTTTGTAGTATATCTATAGCTTCTTCATTTGAATCACAAATAAAAATGTTTGTTATTCCTTCTTCTTGAGCTTTTTGGGCAATATTCCTTGCTTGTTTTCCTACACAAATTAATATATCAATATTATTTATGGCAACTACTTTTCCAACATCTCTATGAAGTTTTTGACTATATTCTCCTAATTCTAGCATATCTCCTAATACAGCAATTTTTCTTTTATTTGATAATTTACCTAAATAGTCTAATGCCGCTTTCATTGAATCATAGTTAGCATTATAACAATCGTTTATTATCATAGCTCCTTTTTTACTTGTTTTTATTTCCATTCTTTTTTTTGTAAGTTCAAAATTTTCTATCCCTCTTACTATACTTTCCATAGGTATGTTAAATACTTTAGCAACACTAACTGCACATAATCCATTAGATACAAAATGCTCTCCACCTACTGGAATATGTATATCATAACTTCTTTCGTTTAATACTACTTTACAAGTACTTCCGCTTTCATTATATTTTATATTTGTTCCAATAACTATACTTCCCTTTTGTATTCCATATGTAATAATATTGTAATTTTGCTTTTCTTTTTTATACCAATTTTTTAATAAATCATTATCATAATTAATAACAACTGTTCCTTCTTTATTTAATCCTTCTAAAATTTCCATTTTAGCTTTTAATATATTTTCTCTTGATCCTAAATTTCCAATATGTGCAGTTCCTATATTTGTAATAACAGCTACATCTGGTTTTGCTATTTTTGTTAATAAGCTAATTTCTCCAAATGAGTTCATTCCCATTTCTAAAACCATTATTTCTTCATTTGTTAATTTTAATATAGTTAATGGCATACCTATCTCATTATTATAATTTCCTTCTGTTTTTAAAACTTTATATTTTTGTGAAAGAACACTATATATCATATCTTTTGTGCTTGTTTTACCAACGCTTCCTGTAATAGCAACAACTTTAACATTATTTATATTTCTTTTATATGTTGCCATTTTTTGTAGAGTTTTAACTGTATCTTCTACTAATACTATAGTTGAATTTGGATATTTTTTAAGAACTTGTTCTGAGACACATACATTTTGCAAAATACAACCTTTAGCTCCTTTTTCTAATGCTTGTTCATATAACGTACTTCCATTTAATTTTTCTCCTTGAATTCCAAGATAAATTTCTCCTGGGTTTAAAGTTCTTGTATCTTTACATAGATTTTCAAAAGGTATATTTTCATTTCCTTGAATTAGTTTTCCATTGCATTTTTCAATAATATCTTTAATAGTTACTTGTTTATTCATATATATTCCTCTTTTTCTTTTTTGTTTATTTCTTATTATATGCCTAATTATATATTTTTTGCAATATTTTAAATAAGAAAAAATCACTCTGAGAAAATATTCTCAAAGTGATTTTTTTCAATTACAAATTATTTGCTGTTCTATTTGCAATTTCTATTGCTTTTGAAACAATGTTACCACAAGTTTTTGATGATATATTTCCCCATCCACCATCTTGTTTTACTTGTTCATAAACACCTAATTCTTTTGCAATTTCTTCTCTTAATTTATCAGAAATAAGTCCTTTATTTGACATAAGAATACCTCCTGATATTTTTTAATTTGTGAAAACATTTTATTTTCTTACTTGACTAACAGTGTTTTAACTTTGTTACTTTTAATTGTTCTCACATTATTATTATTATCATTTTGCTAGAAATTATTTTTAAATATTTTTCCATTTAATGAGTTAATGTTCCATTTGGGGTGTTTACAATTACCAATATATCTTGTTCTTCTCCTGTTTGAGCATTTATATATACTAAAAATTCTGTTTCATCTACTTTTCCTTTAAATTCCCAACATAATACTTCTGTTTTCCATTCAGTAGGAATTATAGCTAAATTTTCACTTAAAATTTGTAATTTTGGATTTAAGTTTTTCTTTGCTTGTTCTTTTGTAATTTTCACACTTTCTATATTTCTTTCTGTATGACTATTTAAATAACCCGTAGTTTCTATTCCCATTATTTCTCCATTATCTAATGCTACTTTTAGCTTAATTAAATCTGGATAAATAGTAACTCCATCTTGTTCATAAGCATAATTAATAGTTACAATTCCATCTTGTTTTAAATAATATGTTTCCTTCATGTTTTGAAATCCGCGTGAAGATAAAAATTCTTTTCCTATTTCATCAGCTCTTTGTTGTGAAACACTTTCTGCTTGAATATCTCTATTATAGTTCATAAATACTATATGTCCGCCTTTTTCAGAAATTGAGATTACCATATTAGAGTCTTTTTCTCCATTTATTTTTACATTAAAATCAAATGTTGGCATATCTGTATTTTCAGATTTACCTGAAAGAGATATTTCTTGTACTTTGTCTTCGCCTATAAATTTAATAGCAATTTCTTTTGCTTTTTCTTCATTAATATTTTCTCCTGTTAATCCTTTTTTTTCTACACTTGTAATATGTTCTGAAAAAGCTCCGTCATATATTAAGCCTGAATATTCATGAAAATTTTCTTCTATATTGCTAAAACTACTTTTAGATATATTACTAACTTCTTGAGCAAATGCAATTTCTCCTTTTTGAGTTAGTTCTCCCCATGTAATTCTTCCTTCTCCCATATCTGCAGATAATTGGTTTAATGTATTTTCCAGTTCTACACTATAATCATGTAATTCTTTTAAATTATCTAATTCTTCTTGCGATAAACTTTCATTTTTTATATTTTTTCTAGATAAAGAATAGCTATAATCACTTACCTGATTTAAAAATTTTGCTGTTTTTTCAAGTTCTACACTTGAGATGGGAAGTTTTGATAAATATACTTGTGCTAAGTTTGCTTCTTTCCATACATTTGTCAATGTTTCTGCTCCATGCTCAGGTGTATTTGATATTAAAGATTTTGCTAAATATGTTTCTACATTTTGTACATAATCTACTAATTCAAAAAATGCCATATTATACTGATTTTCAGATGTTCTTCTAAAATCTACTTGTTTTTTATAAATCCATATTCCCATTGCTATTATAATAGTAAATAGAACTACTATAATGCTAAGCATATGTCTATCTTTTAATCTGTTTTTCCAATCTATTAATTTATTCATAATTTATATACCTCTTTTCAATTACTTATTTACAAAAACGGTGTTTTCCAATAGTCTTAATAAGTGGTCTTGACCAAATCCATTTATTGGTTGCTGTATCTGGATTAAAATAATAAACAGCTCCTTCTGTAGGATCCCACCCATTCATTGCATCTCTTGCTGCTTTTAACACTGTAGAGCCTTCATCTATTGGTTCATTTATTTGTCCATCTGATACAGCTGTAAACGCTCCAGATTGATAAATTACACCAGCTATAGTATTTGGAAATCTTGAATCTGCAACACGGTTTAATATAACTGCTCCTACAGCTACCTGTCCTTCATATGGTTCTCCTCTGGCTTCCCCATTTATTGCTCTGGCTAGCAGTTGTATATCTGAAATATTGCCACTATTAGAAGCTTCTACTTTTTTTGTTGTAATTATACTTATTGTAGAAAGTGTTACTATAAGTAAACTTAAAAATAAAATCAAAACAATTTTAATAATCTCTTTTTTTTTCATATAAACTCCTAAAATATATTTATTGGTATTTTGTACATATTTTCATAAATTTATTCAATAATTAAAAATCTTTTGTATTTTTAATTATTTTATGATAAAATTTTAATAAATTTAAAAGGAGATATTTTATGAAAAAAGTTATTATTTTTTATGCTTCCTATGGAGGAGGACATTTATCCGCTGCAAAATCTATTGAAAAATACATTAATGAAAATTATAAAAATATTAATGTACAAATGATTGATTGCATAAAATATATAAATAAATTTTTAGAAAAATTAACTACTGGTGCATACTGTCAAATGGCAAAAAAAGCCCCAAAATTATGGGGTAAAGTTTATTCTGCTTCAGAAAAAGGTTTACTTTCTACAATAAGTAAAGATACTAATAAGTTAATGTCTAATAAATTAGGGAAATTAATTATGGAAATTAATCCTGATTTGATTATTTCTACACATCCATTTAGTAGTCAAATGGCAAACTATTTGAAAAAAAAAGGAAAAATAAATTGCCAAATTGCTACTGTTATGACTGATTTTGCTATTCATAAGCAATGGCTTGTTGGAAATGAATATACTAACTATTTTTTTGTTTCAAATGATAATATGAAAAAAGATATGATAAGTCTTGGAATTGACGAAAATAAAATATATATAACTGGAATTCCTATGTCTAATAGATTTTTTTATAATTTTAATAAAGATAAAATTTATGAAATGTTCAATTTGGATCCTAATAAAAAAGTAATATTATTTTTTGGTGGTGGAGAATTTGGTCTTGGTAAAGATAGAACTGTACAAATTTTAAATGTACTTATTCAAAAACTTCCAACTTATCAAATAGTTGCAGTTGCTGGAAAAAATGAAAAATTAAAAGAATCTTTCGAAAAATTAGTACAAAATAATAACGTTATGGATAGAATAAAAATCCTAGGATTTACTGATAAAATCCCAGAACTTATGAATATTTGTTGTTTAGTTATAAGTAAGCCAGGAGGTCTTACTACAACTGAAAGTTTAGCTTGTGAATTACCTATGATAATTATTAATCCAATACCTGGTCAAGAAGAAGAAAATGCTAAATTTTTAGAATCAAAAGGTGCTGCTATTTGGTTAAAATCTAATGATAATCCTGAAGAAATTATTGATTTAATATTTAATAATGAAAATCGTCTTATTCAAATGAAAAAAAATGCAACATTCCTTGCTAAAAAAAATTCAACTAAAGAAATTTGTGATATTTTATTAACAAAAAAGTATAACTAAATTTAGTTATACTTTTTAAATTTCTCTTCTACCTTCTAAAGCCTTGCTTAAAGTAATTTCATCTGTATATTCTAAATCTCCTCCCACAGTAATTCCATGTGCAATTCTAGTTACTTTTATTCCTAAAGGTTTTACTAACTTTGAAATATACATAGCTGTTGCTTCTCCTTCTACTCTTGGGTTTGTTGCTAAAATAATTTCTTTTACTTTTTCATTCATTAAACGAGAAAGTAATTCTTTTAATTTTATATCATCTGGTCCTACACCGTTCATTGGTGAAATACTACCATGTAGTACATGATAAACTCCTTTAAATTCATGAGTTCTTTCCATAGCTACTACATCTCTTACATCTTCAACAACGCAAATTATAGAATGATCTCTTTTTTCATTTGCACATATTGGACAAGGATCTGTGTCTGTAATGTTGTAACATTGAGAACAATATTTCAAATTTCTTTTTGCATCTAATATAGCTTGTATAAATTCATTTGTTTCTTCTTCATTTGCATTTAAGATATGAAAAGCAAGCCTAGCAGCTGTCTTATTTCCAATACTAGGCAATTTTTCAAATGCTTCTATTAATTTTTCTATTGATGGTGAATAATATGACATCTTACATTAACCCCGGAATGTTATATTTACCAAGTTCTTGAGCTTGTGCGCTATCAACTTTTCTTAAAGCTTCGTTTACACAACTTAATATTAAGTCTTGTAGCATTTCTACATCTTCTGGGTCAACAGCTTCTTTTTGTATTTTTATTTCTTTTACTTCTTTGTTACCAGATACTTTTACATATACTGCTCCGCCACCTACACTAGCATCAAATTCTTTATTTGCAAGCTCAGTTTGTGATTTTTCCATATCTGCTTGCATTTTTTTAGCTTCTTTCATTAATTGATTAATGTTCATTCCTCCAAATCCACCCATTCCTCCTGGGAAACCTCTTTTTGACATTTTTATCTCTCCTTTTAACTTATTCTTCTATAACATTTATAGGTATATCTAGCTCTTGTATTATTTCCTCTTCAGGTTTTTTTTCTTTTGTTTTTTTCAATAAAATATCATCTTGGCAATCTAATAGTTTAACTTTCATTTCTTTTCCACATTCTATTGAAACTAATCTTGTTAGTTCTTGTATATTTTCTGGTTTTTCCATAATACTTTTTACAAATGGAGTTAAACCATTTTGAAATACAATTCCAATTGTCATATCATTTAGCATTGTTGCAACTGTATTTAAAAGATTTGTTGCTAATAACATTTTTCTTTGTTCTTTTAGCATATTAATTATTTTAGGCCAAAACTCTAATTTCTCTATATTTAAATTTGAAATTTTTTCAACTTTTACCTTTTCTACAGTTTTATTTAATTGTTTTATTTCTTTTTGTGTTTCTTCTTTTTTTTCTGATGGTAAATTTACTTTTATATTTTCTGAATTTATTTTATCTTCTAATTTATTTACTCTATTTATTATGTCTTCTAATTCGTTAGAGTTTGCTTGTTCTGTCGCATAACACAATTTAATCATTGCTACTTCAAATAATACAGTTTTTTGAGAAGACCATTTCATATTGTTTTCAAGCTCAGATAAACTATATATAACTTGTAGTAATCTTTCTTTAGAAATTTGTTTTGAAGTTTCTTCTATTTGTTTTAATTCTTCTTCATTATATATTTCTAATTTTCCTCCTGTTTTATATACTAGAATATCTTTAGCATATTTCATTATTTCCCATAAAAGATTATTTAAATCTTTTCCTTGATTTATTACTTCTTTAGTAAGTTTAAGTACCTTGTCTACATTATATTCTACAATAGCCTCCATAATTTGTGATATAAAAGTTAATTTTGGTATTCCAACTAATTCTTTTACTAAATCTTCATCAATCTGGCTATTCCCTTCTTGAATACATCTTTCCAAAATACTTAATGCGTCTCTCATTGCACCTTCTGATAAAACAGAAATAATTTGTAATGCTTCTTTTGTAGTTTCTATATTACTTTCTTTGCATACATATTGTAATCTCTTACTAATATCATTATTAGATATCTTTTTAAAATCAAAACGTTGACACCTAGAAAGTATTGTTGCAGGTAATTTCTGAGGTTCTGTTGTTGCTAAAATAAATTTTACATGAGAAGGTGGTTCTTCTAAAGTTTTAAGTAAAGCATTAAAAGCTCCTGTTGATAACATATGTACTTCATCTATAATATATACTCTATATTTTGCAATTGTTGGTAAAAAATTCACCTCGTCACGAATAGCTCTAATATCATCTACGCTATTGTTGGATGCTGCATCCATCTCTACTATATCTGTTAAAGAACCTGTTAGTGCTGCTCTGCAAATTTCACATTCATTACAAGGTTCTCCATTTTGAGGATTTAAACAATTAACTGCTCTTGCTAAAATTTTAGCTGTTGTAGTTTTTCCTGTTCCTCTTCCACCATTTAATAAATAAGCATGTCCAACTCTACCAGATATGATTTGGTTTTTTAGAGTTTTTGTAATTGCTTCCTGTCCAACCATTTCTTCAAATTTTAGAGGTCTAAATTTTCTATATAAAGCAGTATATGCCATTTTTATTTTCCTTTCTTAAAAGAAATGGTATGAAAACTTAAGTTTTTAGCCACTCTATGGAGAATAACCCCACACAAAAGTATCTATTTATTGCTGCTTCCTTCCGGACCTGACAAGGTTCATAGGCTTTTATTGGTCTATTCTCCATACAATGACTAAAGCTTAATTTTACCATACCATTTGAATTATATACTTTCTTTTTATAAATAGCAAGTGTTTTTTATTTAACTCTTTTAAATATTATATTGCTCATATCTGTTATTTCTTTATAACAGTTCCCATCTTCTCCAAATTCACTTGTTGGAAATTCAAGTTCTATATTAGCTTTATATTTAGCTTTTGTTGTTTCTATAGTAAAGTCAAAAGAAACTCCAAATTTTATTTGCTCTGTTGTTGTTTGTATTTTCTCTAATAAGCTTGCATCATGAACAATTTGCTTATCCTTATCTGATGAGTATTCACCAATATTGCTATTACTAATACGTATTATCGCTGTTCCACCTTTACTACCTATTTCTAAATTTGTAGAGCTACTTTGGTTTGATCCTTTGTATTCCAACTTTTCATTTATTAAATATTGTTCATCATATGAAAAAAGTCTTCCTGCTTCGCTATTAGGCATATATGCTACAATATTTCCCTTTTGTGGTTGTTTTATTATTTTAATGTTATCAATTTTTACAGATTTTATAAGTAAGTCTTGTGAATTTTCAGCATTTTGATCAATGTAAAAATGGATATCATTATTTTGATAAATACTAAAATCCCATTTTAAATCACTTTCTGCTTTTTCCACACCTTCAACTGTCCCTACTATTATAATTTTAGAAAGTTTAAATGCCATATTAGTTTCGCCTTCTACTTCATATTTAATCATTAAAATGGCAATTATCAATAATACAATTACTAATATTGATACTGCTACTATTAGCTTTACTGTTTCTTTTTTATTTTCTGATATCAATTTTTTCTCCTTTTTGGCGGAGCAGGTGGGATTCGAACCCACGTGGCATTTTATAATGCCTAATTGATTTCGAATCAACCTCGTTATGACCGCTTCGATACTGCTCCATAAATTTTTATTTTTTAGAATTTCTTAAATTTTTAAAAAAACTTTTTAATATTTTTTCACATTCTTGTTGTAAAATTCCTATTTTTACTTCTACTTTATGATTAAACTCATAATTTTCTAACAAATTTAAAACTGAACCACAAGCTCCTGTTTTTGAATCCATAGTACCAATATATACTTTTTTTATTCTAGCTTGAATTAAAGCTCCTGCACACATACTACATGGCTCTAGTGTAATATACATTTCACAATCTGTTAGTCTCCAAGCTTTTAATTTTTTGCTTGCTTTTTGTATTGCTATAATTTCTGCATGTTTTGTTGTATCTAGCTTAACTTCTTTTTCATTATATGCTCTAGCTATAATTTTATTATTCTTTACAATAACTGCTCCAACAGGTACTTCTCCCTTTTCATAGGCTTTTTTAGCTTGTTTTAGAGCTTCTTTCATATATCTTTCATCTTTTAACATATTATCTCCTATTTAAGCCAACAGTCTTTATAAACTTTTTAAATAAAAATTATTAATATTTGTATATATTGGTGTGCCTAGCGGGAATTGAACCTGCGACCTCTCGCTTAGGAGGCGAGCGCTCTATCCAACTGAGCTATAGACACATTTATACATATTATTTATATATTATAATATTTTTTTATTTTTTTCAAGTATAGTTTTTTGCATTTTAATATTATTTTAATTTTTACTTTTTTTATTTTATTCATTTGTGCTATAATATTCTTAAAGGAGAAATTAAAATGCAACGAATTTTAAGTTATTTACGAAAAACTATTGAAAATTATAATATGATTGAAGAAGGAGATAAAATTGCTGTTGGTCTTTCTGGAGGTAAGGATTCTTTTACTTTGCTTATGGGGTTAAAAGCTTTACAACGATTTTTTCCAAAACATTTTGAAATAATTGCAATTAGTATTAATCCTGGATTTGATTTTTTTAATTCTACTTTTTTAAAAAATAGTTGTGAACAAATTGGAGTATCTTATTTTGAAGAACAATCTCATATAAAAGAAATTGTATTTGACATTCGTAAAGAAAAAAATCCATGTTCTTTGTGTGCAAATTTGCGTAGAGGTATTTTAAATTCAGTTGCTGTACGTGAAAATTGTAACAAGATAGCTTTAGGTCATAATCAGGATGATGCTTTAGAAACTTTTTTGTTAAATTTTTTATATGCAGGAAATTTATCAACTTTTTCTCCGATAAGCTATATGGATCGTTCAAAAATTACTCTAATTAGACCCTTAATAGATACCCCTGAAAAAGAAATAAAGAAGTTTATTAAACGAAATAATATTGAAGTAATGCAAAAAGTTTGCCCTATGGATGGAATATCTAAAAGAGAAGATATGAAAAATTTAATTATAAAATTTGAAAAAGAAATTCCAACTATTAGAGCTAATATGGTTGGAGCCATTAAAAGATCTAATATAAATAATTGGAAAGAATAAGTCCTCAGATTGATTTTGAGGACTTATTTTTTTCTCTTTTATATCTTTTTGTTTACAATTTCTCTCATTGCATTTTCTAATTCATCTAATTTATTTTCTGAATCTTCTAAACTATTACCTTTTACTCCCATATAAAATTTAATTTTTGGTTCTGTTCCTGATGGACGTACGCAACACCAACTGTCATTACTTAAGTCATAATAAAGTACATTAGATTTTGGCAAATTGGTAGGTTTAGTTTCTCCCGTCTTATTATTACATATTGTTTGAGCTTCATAATCTCCTATAGATAATACTTTTTCTCGTGCAATTTCCTTTGGAAAACAGTTTCTCATACTTTCCATCATTCTTTTTATTTTTTCTGCTCCATCTGCTCCTTTTAACGTAATAGAAAATTGTCTTTCTTTGTAATATCCATATTTTTTATATATATTAATCATAGCATCCCATAAAGTCATTCCAATTTGTTTATAATAACAAGCTGCTTCACAAAGTGTCATAACTGCTACTATACCATCTTTATCTCTTGCATGAGTGCCAATAATGCAGCCATAGCTTTCTTCATATGAAAATAAGCACTCATATTCATTATTATTTTCTTCAAAATTTCTAATAATTTTTGCAATATTTTTAAATCCTGTTAATGTAGAAAATAACCTTACATTATATTCTTTGGCAATAGCGTCTGTTAAATTAGAGGATACTATTGTTTTTATAATAGCTCCATTCTTTGGTAGAGTGTTATGTAACTTTTTTTGAGATAAAATATATTCTGCAATTAAGTTTCCTGTCATATTCCCATTAAACTGTATATATTCGTTTGTTTTTTCATCTTTAACATATACTCCTAATCTATCTGCATCTGGATCATTTGCTAAAATTATATCTGCATCTTTTTTCTTTGCAAGTTCTAAAGCTAATTTAAATGCTTTTGGATCTTCTGGGTTTGGATAATTTACAGTTGGAAAATTTCCATCTGGTTTTTCTTGTTCTGGAACAACATAAATATTTTCAAATCCTAATTCTTTTAATATAGCTTGAACTGGTTTATTTCCTGTTCCGTGAAGAGGTGAATATACTATTTTTATTTTTTGTTGAGTATTATTAATAGCTTCCCAATTTACCACTAGTTTTTTTAACTCTTCTATATATCTTTTATCTATTTGTTCACCAATAGTATTGTATAATCCATTTTCTACCGCTTCTTGCTTTTGCATTGTTTTTATTGTAGACAAATTGGTAACATTATTTACTTCTTGAATAATTTCTTTATCTATTGGCTCTACTATTTGAGCTCCATCTTCCCAATATACTTTATATCCATTATATTCTGCAGGATTATGGCTAGCAGTTATTACTATTCCTGCTACACAACCTAGCTCTCTTACTGCAAAAGACAACTCTGGTGTTGGTCTTAAATCATCAAATCTATATGTTTTAATTCCATTTGCGTTTAAACAAAGGGCTGTTTGTTCACTAAATTCTTTTGACATATTTCTAGAATCATATGCAATAGCAACCCCTCTTTCTTGACCACCTTTTTTTATAATATAGTTTGCTAGTCCTTGTGTTGCTTTTGTTACAGTATATCTATTCATTCTATTTGTTCCAATCCCAACTATACCTCTTAAACCAGCTGTTCCAAATTCTAAATCCTTATAAAATCTATCTTTTATTTCTTCTTCATCATTTTTTATTTTTATTAATTCTTGTTTGTCTTGGTCTGATATTGATAAATCTTCAAGCCATTGTTGATATTTAATTTTATATTCTTCCATATATAGTTTTTCCTCCTTTAATTTATAAAAAAAGAATTATTATACCCTATTAATTTTATATAATTATTAATTAATATGGTGATATGCTTTGTATAATTCTCTTGCAGTTTCTGCACTATCTACCCCTGTAGCATTTTTTACTGGTGCAAATTCCTCTTCTCTTTTTACTCTTAAAATACTCATATTTTCCGCTAAACTAAACGCGTCAAATATAAATGCTTCAAATTTATATGCATTTGGTTGAGTTGGTTCCACTATATTTCCATTTTCATCTAAATATTTTGCTTTTTTAAAAGCAACATGATAAGGTAATTTATTCTCACTAATTTTTTCTAATAAAGAAATATTAAATTGATTGCATAATATATGAGATTCTCCATAAAGAAGCTCAGAATTTTCATCTAATGCCTCTGATAATTCTTTAGAAATTTCTGTATATTCTATTACACTAGGCCTGTTATTTCTTTTACAAAATACTCCTACTTTTTCTTCTGGACAAGCTTTGACTATACTTTTTCCAGCAACTAAATTCTGCTCTTTTATAACTAGTCCTGTTAATATTGGATCTACCATTTTTACTAGCACATTGTCCACTCCACCTATAAAAACCCATTCAATACCTTTTTCTTTCATATTATAAATTATGGCATTTTTTCTCATAGCCTCAAAAATACCTCCATGTCCATCTGCTGCCTGTTTTATCATACCTTTTTCATCTAGCAATATTTTTCCTTTAGTATCTAACATAGGTAATTTTCCTTGTTTAAAAAAATATACTGCTGATTTTGGATATCCAAAGTAATTATTGTTTTCAAAAAATTTAACAGTTTCTTCATTATTTTCATCACTTGTCATTAAATACCATGGTATATCCACGTTATATTTTTCTCTAGCTAATTTTAGGTGATCACATAAAATTTCAAAAATTGATTTGTGTGAAGGTAATCCTAAGTCATATGTTCCTTTTGGTCCAGCATGTCCTAGCCTTGTTCCTTGGCCACCTGCCATAGTAACTACTGCCAATTTTCCTTGTTTTATTACATTTTCTCCTAAATTTGTATATTCTTCTAATTGTTCCTTTGATAATTCTGATTTTGTTATATGTTTAATTGGCTCTAGTCTATCATTTTCAAAATTTGGTTTTGTTTTAGTACTTTTATATAATTCTTCTATTTGATTAAAATTCATTGTTAATATTTCATCTAATAATTTGTTTTTATCATTTTTAGAAAGTTCATTATACTTTTGCAACAAATGTTTTTGTCCATATTTAGAAATTATTTCTTTTGCTATTAATAATTTTTCTTCCATAAAAACCTCCTTTATATTTTTACTTATTACATATTATATTATTTAATATCTTTAGTCAAATACTTTATAACTTTGTTTTTTATAAGCAAAAAATTGTGCATAAAATGCACAATTTAACTATATTTTTTTTCCTTTTCTGTATACCCTTCAAATACTTCTGCAATTTCTCTTTCTCCTGAAGTATTTAGGATTTTATTATGATTATCTAAAATTTCTATTATATTATTATTAAATTCCGTTATTTCAAAAAAATTTATAATTTTTATATTTTTAATTTTAGAAGTTTTCATCCATTTTTCAATATTAATATTATTTTTTTCTATATATTCTTTACTTCCATTAATCAAAACTAAATTTTCTTTATTTGTTTGTATTTGTTTTTTTAATGTTTTAGAAATATCTGTATATTTTTTACTTTTTAAAGAGTTCCAATTAATATTTAAAATTTCTTTTTCATTTTTTAAACTTAATTTTTTTAACAATATTTTTATTTTTTCTTCCATTTTATTTTCAAGGATTGTTGTTATTTTTACATTTTCTTGAATTTTAGAATTTACATATGGTAAAAGCATGGTAATTAAGTGCCAATCACTCACATAAAATCCACATATTTTTTCTATTTTTTTATTTTCTATATTCATTTTTACAACCCCTATCTTTTGTTTTCTACTTGGAAAATTTTACCATTATTTTAATGTAAAAGTCAAGCTATTTTACTAAGAATCGTATGTGTTTATTCGACATTCAAAATATCTTTTAGATGTTTTTGCATTTAATTTTTTTCCATTAATGTATATATTTTTTTAAAATTGTTAATAATTGTATTAAACGAAAATTTTTGAAATATGGAGAGAAAAATGAAACTTATGAAAAATTTTATTAAAACTACTAAATTAAAACAATTATTAATTATTTTATTATTATTAACTTTATATATCTTTATATCCGCCATTTCTTATGTAAATGCTGTCTCAGAAAATATTGCTAATAGTGTTTTTAGATTACATGTAATAGCTAACAGTGATTCTGAGCAAGATCAAATTTTAAAATTAAAGGTTCGCGATGAATTACTTAATTATATGAATGAACTTTCTAAAACTTGTTCTTCAAAAGAAGAAGTAAAAAATCTTGCTATAGAACATCAAAAAGACTTTTTAGAAATTGCTCAAAAAGTTATAATTGACTGTGGTTTTAATTATACAGTTAATGTTGAAATTGGTGTTTCAGATTTTCCTACAAAATGTTATGGTGATATTTCTTTTCCTGCTGGTACTTATGATGCTTTAAAAGTTAAAATTGGAAATGCAGAAGGACAAAATTGGTGGTGTGTAATGTTTCCTCCCCTATGTTTTGTAGATGTAAGCTCTGGCATTGTTCCTGAAAGTTCAAAACAGGAAATTAAAGAAAATTTAGGTGATGAAGAATATAACTTAATTAGTAAAACTGATCATGCTGAAATTTCTTTTAAATTTAAATTAATAGAGTTTTTTCAAAATTTGAAATTAGGTAATAAATAGTTTTTTTACTTATTAAAACTTCTTTTTATTAAAACTCTTCACTGTATTTACTAATTTATGTCTTGCCAAATAGAATAAACTATGATATAAGAATAATTGAAAAATTTGATTTTTAATGATACATTATAAAATTTAAAAGAGAGGTGCTCAAATTTGGATAAATTAGTAATCAGTGGTCCGACAAGATTAAAAGGTGAAGTAACTATTAGTGGTGCTAAAAATGCTGCAGTTGCAATATTACCTGCTACCTTATTAATAGAAGGAGTATGCAGAATAGAAAACTTGCCAAATATTAGTGATGTTAAAATGTATTGTAAGATATTAGAAACACTTGGTGCTAAAATCACTTGGCTTTCCGAACACGAAATAGAAATTGATTCAAGTAATATTTCTTGCACTCAGGCTTCTATAGATCTTACAAGTAAGTTCAGAGCTTCTTATTACTTACTCGGTTCTCTTTTAGGAAGATGCGGTCAAGCAGAAGTTGGTCTTCCTGGTGGTTGCAACTTAGGAGCAAGACCAATAGATCAACATATAAAGGCATTTGAAGCTTTAGGTGCTAAAGTGGAAGTAGCACAGGGTAAAATAACTGCTAAAGTTAAAAGATTAATTGGTACTTCTATTTATATGGATATTGTTTCTGTTGGAGCAACTATTAATGCTATTCTGGCTGCAGTTCTTGCTGATGGAACTACCACAATAGATAATGCTGCTAAAGAACCACATATAGTTGATGTTGCAAATTTCTTAAATACTATGGGTGCAGATATTCGTGGTGCAGGAACAGATGTAATTAAAATTAATGGTGTAAAAAAACTACATGGAAATACTAGCTATAGTGTTGTTCCAGATCAAATAGAAGCTGGTACATTTATGCTTGCAGCTGTTGCTTCTAAAGGTGATATCACTATTAAAAATTGCATTCCTGAACATTTAGATTGTATTACGGCTAAAATAGTGGAAATTGGTGGTACTGTAGAAGATTATGGTGATTCTATTCGTGTTTATATGAACAAAAGGCCTACAAAAGCTACAGTTAAAACTTTACCATATCCTGGATATCCAACAGATTTGCAACCACAAATGGGTGTAGTTCTTTCAATGGCAAATGGTACAAGTATGATACATGAAAGTATTTGGGAATCTAGATTCCAATATACAGCTGAGTTAAATAAAATGGGAGCTAAAATTACAGCTCAAGGTAAATCAGCAGTTTTTGAAGGTGTTTCTGAATTAACTGGTGCCCCAATTTATGCTACTGATTTAAGAGCTGGTGCAGCATTAATTATTGCTGGAATAGTAGCGCATGGAGACACTCAATTATATAATATAGATCATATAGATAGAGGATATGAAAATATAGAAGAAAAATTTAGAAAGTTAGGAGCCAATATCCAAAGAGTTGTTGAATAAAATAGCAAAGGAAGAAGACAAATATGTTTAATTTTTGTAGTTTATATAGTGGTAGTAGTGGGAATAGTTTATTCGTTGAAACTTCTAATACAAAATTGTTAATAGATGTGGGTGAAAGTTCTAAAAAAATTGAATTAGCATTAAAACAAATTAATATAAATGCCGAAGATATTGATGCTATATTAGTCACTCACGAACATTCTGATCATGTAAAAGGTTTATCAACCTTTTCTAAAAAATTTAATATACCTATATATGCTAATAGTGAAACTTGGAATGCTTTACCAAAAATAAAAGAGAAAGTTAATAAAGAAAATCAAAAAATATTTACTATTAATAAAAAATTTGATGTTGGTGATCTTAAAATAGTACCATTTTCTATTCCACATGATGCTGCAAACCCTTGTGGATTTAATATATTTTATGAAACTAAAAAAATTAGCATTGCTACAGATATAGGTCATATGGATACTAAGTTAATAAAAAATTTAGAAGAAAGTAGTTTTATATTGCTCGAATCAAATTATGATTCTAGCATTTTAAAATATTCTAACTATCCTTATTATTTAAAAGAAAGAATTGCTGGCCCAAATGGTCATTTATCTAATGATGCTGCTAGTAAAACAATTTCTTATTTATTAAATTTTGGATTACAAAGCGTAATGTTAGGTCATTTAAGTAAAGAAAGTAATTTCCCTGAACTTGCTTATAAAACTTTAATAGATGAACTTTATTCTAAAAATTTTGATGAAAATAAAATTAAAATCGGAATTGCAAGTCGTTCTGTTCCTAGCCCAGTTTTAAATTTAGAGGTGTCTTAATGTTACATATAGATATAATTTGCGTAGGAAAATTGAAAGAAAATTATTTAAAAAATGCAATATTAGAATACTCTAAAAGACTTTCTAAATATTGCATTCTTAATATTATTGAATTACAAGATGAAAAAGTGCCTTCTTCTTTAAGTCAAAAAGAGAAAGAGAAAATTATTCAAAAAGAAAGTTCTAGTATTTTAAATACTTTAAAAGAAGGTAGTTATATAATTGCTTTAGATTTAAATGGCAAGCAATACTCTTCTGAAGAATTTTCAGATAAGATAAGTCAACTTAGTTTGTTTAACTCACATATTACTTTTTTAATTGGTGGAACTTTAGGAATGTCAAAAGAATTATTATCATTATCAAATGAATTAATATCGTTTTCAAAAATGACTTTCCCTCATCAATTAATCCGTATTTTTCTTTTAGAGCAATTATTTCGCTCTTTTAAAATTAGTCATAATGAAACTTATCATCATTAATATTTTAATTGTAGAGAGAACCAAAAGAAAATAATTAAACTATAAGATAAAATTTGGGGCACTACCTAATATTAAATTATTATAAAATTATATGTGGGGAACATATATGAATACAAGAAAAGATTCTCTCTACAAGAATAAAATCATAATTTATTAAATTAATCTAAAAATTTTTTTAAAATTTGCTGGGCAAAAAATTTAGATAATAAATGTCTTAGATATAAATATAAAGGAATAAAAATTAGTATTTGAAAAAACATAATTTGTCCTTATAGAATTTAAATATTTTTTCTTTAGTATATCTTTATATTACTATCTATTATATAATTTGTCAACAAAAACTTTACGACATTAATTGACAAATTACTACTGAACTAATCATTCCTGCTAGATCTGCAAGCAATGCTGCTACTAATACAAATCTTATTTTTTTTACTTTTATACAAGCAGTGTAAATAGCTATTGTATAAAATGTAGTTTCTGTGGATCCCATAATAGTAGAAGTAATTTTACCTATTATACTATCTGTTCCATACTGTTTCATAATATCTACTGCTACCCCCATTGAGGCACTACCAGAAATAGGTCTAAGCATTGCTAATGGCAATATTTGACTAGGTATTTTTAATATATTAGTAATTGGTGAAATTATTTTAATAATAAAATCTAAAACGCCGGAAGCTCTTAATAATCCTACTGCTAAAAATATTCCTAGCAATGTTGGAAATAAATTTATTACTATTTCTATTCCGTCTTTTGCTCCTTTTAAGAATATATCAAATACTTTTTTCTTTTCTTTTATTCCATATATAATTATAATAATTATTATCATTGGTATAGCTGTTGCAGATATAAAATTAATAATTTGCATTTTTAAAACCTTTTCATTAAAATTTTAGTACTTATAATTCCTACTGTCGCTGCGATAACAGTTGCTATCCATACTTGTAAAATAATATTACTTGGTTCTTGTGAACCTAAAGAACTACGAATAGCAATTACGTTAGTTGGTATTAATTGCATAGAAGCTGTATTTATAACAATAAACATTGCGATAGAATTAGTTAAAGTTTCTTTTTCACTATTTTCTTTTTGCATTGTTTGCATAGCTTTTAATCCTAACGGGGTTGCTGCATTTCCTAACCCTAATAAATTAGCAACCATATTCATTGAAATTTCTTCTTGTGCTTGTTTATTATTTTTTAATTCCGGAAATAAAAAATGTACAAAGGGCTTTAAACTTTTAGTTAATTTATTTATTAAACTAGTATTTTTTGCTATTTCCATTAGTCCATTCCATAGGCAAATTGTTCCAAAAAATGTGAGTGTTAGCTCAACTGCAGAAGTTGCAGAATCAAAAATTTCATTACTTACATGTTGTATATTTCCTGCAATTAACGCATATATAACAGAGATAATAATAAATATTGGCCAAATAATATTCAGCAATTTTTCTCACTTCCTAAATTTTATAATTTTTTATATATAATTTTATTCTATACTTTAATTTTTATTACTTTATTGTTTTTTACTTTTTTCGACATTTTATCGTTTAAAATTACAAAAATTGTTAATTTTTATGCTAATTTTCTTGCAATTAAGCATATTGTATGTTATTATCAATATATAATGATTTTGTCGAAAATTGTTGTTTTAAGGAGGTAAAGTATGAAATCTACAGGTATAGTAAGAAGAGTTGACGAATTAGGAAGGGTTGTTATTCCTATTGAATTACGTAATAAATTTGGAATTGCAGAAAAAGACCCTATTGAAATATATGTTGATGGTTCTAATATCATACTTAAAAAATTTGAGCCAAATTGTATTTTTTGTGGCAATTCAAAAAAGCTAGTAGAATACAATGGAAAACTAGTTTGTGACAAATGTTTAGTAAAATTATCTAATATTAAACCAGAAGAATAAAAAAATAGAAATGATAAAATGAAATACACCTTATTTAATAGACACAAATTAAAAATAGATTTGTGTTAAAATACTACTAAATTGAGGTGTATTTCAAAAAATCTTTTATATTCTTTATGTAAACATTTTATAAATTTCATTTTTTGAAACATTTCTGTCTTTTGCTATTTGCTTTATAATTTCTTTTTTATTAAATCCAATTTTTTCATAAAACTGATAGTGTTCTTGTATTGTCATTTTAGAAAAATCAAATTCTTCATCTTGTTTACTTAAATCTAATATAATTACATATTCACCTTTTGGCTCTTTTATTGAATTAATTATATCTGACATTTTTCCATATGTTTTTTCTTCATAAATTTTTGTTAATTCTCTTACTAAACACGCATTTACATTTCCTATGTTTTCTAGTATGTCTTCTAAAGTTTTTATTAATTTATGAGGAGCTTCATATAAAATTACAGTTTTATTTTCTTTTTTTATTTGAACTAATTTTTCTTGTCTATTTTTTTTATTTAATGGCAGAAAACCATAAAAACAAAATTCTTTAGTAGATATCCCTGAAACTATTAAGCTATTAACAAATGCACATGCACCTGGTATAGGAATAACTTCTATTTTATTTTCTATTGCTTGTTTTACAATTTTTTCACCTGGATCAGAAATTCCTGGAGTTCCAGCATCTGTAACTATTGCTATATCTTTTCCTTCTAGTACTTGATTTATTAATTCTTCTGTTTTTATTTCTTCATTATGTCTATGGTAACTTATTATAGGTTTATTAATTTTAAAGTGGTTTAATAATTGAAGTGTGTGTCTAGTGTCTTCCGCTGCAATTATATCAACATTTTTTAATATTTTTATAGCTCTAAATGTTATATCTTCTAAATTTCCAATAGGTGTTGCTACTAAGTAAATAGTCCCTTTCATTATTAATTCTCCTTTTTATATATTTCTAAAATCGGTTGAGTATATGATCCATCTTCATTATATATATATAATGGTTTCTCTATTTTTAAAAATGGTTTTGCATTTTTTATTGCTTTTATTAATACTAAATTAGGTTCATCGTTTATGTGTGAAAATATAAATTTTATTTTTTTGGGCTCTATTTTGTGTTTTCGCAAAACAGAAAAAATGTCTACTAATCTTTCTGGACGATGTATTAAGTACAGACTTCCTTTTTCTTTTAATAAATATTTACTAATTTCTATAAAATCTTCTAATTTAGCTGTTACTTCATGGCGAGAGATAATTTTGCTTTCTTGAAAATTTATTTTTCCTGTTCCTTCTTTTTTGTAAGGTGGATTTGATATAACTGCATCAAAAGTACAAGGATTATATTTATCTTTTAAATTTTTAATATTGTCATTAATAATTTCTATTCTATTTTGCAAACTATTTAAATAAACACTTCTATTTGCCATTTCTGCTACTTCTTGCTGTATTTCAATTCCAACAAATTTTGTGTCTCTAGTTTTTGCAGATAATAAAATAGGTAAAATTCCTGTACCTGTACCTAAATCTATTACTTTGCTTTTATATTTTATTTCTTTAGCAAAATCTGAAAGTAACACACTGTCTATTCCAAAACAAAAACCTTTTGCGTTTTGAATAATTTTTAAGTTATTTAATTCTAAATCGTCTATTCTTTCGTTTTCTTTTAAAATAATTTTCATATCTCCTCCATTTTTTATATTATAGCACAAATGTCAATATTTAAAATATGTAACAAATTATAATATATTTTCATAAATTAATATAAAAAAGGTCGGAGATTTTATGGATAATTTAGAAAATAGAAATGAAACTAAGAAGAAATTTGATTTTAAAAAGAGAAAAGAAAATACTATTCATTCTCTTTTTGAAGTAGAACGTTTTTTACGTGATTTTAAACAAATAGCTAAAGGAGTTAAATTGTATAAAATTATGAAATGGTAAAAGAAAAAGCCGTCACTTCGTGAAAACAATACTTTTAAGCAACGACTTTTTTATTTATTTTTTACTTGTTCTAGTAAATTCTTCTTTAAAATTTAACTTTTCATCTTTAAAAGCTTTATTTTCTTCTCCATTAATTAATATTTTTACACTATTTACTTCATTTAGTTCAGTTAAAGTATTTACTAATGAATACACTGTAGCTTTTTCTTCTTCTAATCCTCCTTTATGATTGTTAATAAATTCGTTTGATAAATTTAAATAAATTACATCGTTTTTTAATTCTATGTTTAATACTTTTGTTCCTTCTGGTATAACAGTTTGTAAATTATCACTTTTTGGCGTATCCATTAATAAATTTATTAATGTTGCATATGGATCCGCTAATAATGTTTTTACATCAACCATTCTTCCTTCTGGCATTAGTTCTTTTGTTTCTTTATTTTGATAATACAAAGTAACTATAGTTTGTCTCATTTGATCATCACTAATTTCTTCCTGTGGTTGGATTTCTTTTGTTTGCTTTTCATTATTTCTTTGCATTACTAAATACACTGCTACTCCAATAATTGCTAAAATTAATAAAATAATCGTAATAATGAATACCTTTTTATTCATTTTATCATCTCCTTTAGACTTGTACTTTCTTTTTAATTGTTATGCTTGTTTTAAAAAATTAGAACTACTTTTTTATTATTATTTATTTTTTATTTGACTTTAGCTTAAATATATAGTAAAGTATATTAAGATATTGTAATAATTTGGAAGATTTAAGGAGGTATTTATGTCAAAAATAAGAGATCCTGTAAGTGGTTTTTCTCACGCATTTGGAGCTGTTCTTTCAGTCGTTGGATTAGTATTTTTAATTATTTATGCTTCTTTATTTGGTGAAGGAGCTTGGGATATAGTTTCTTTTACTATCTTCGGAGTAGGCCTTACTCTATTATATACTTTTAGTAGCTTATATCATTTATTAAATGTTAGTGAAAAGACCACTAAAGTTTTTCGCAAATTTGACCATATTATGATTTATATTTTAATAGCCTCATCTTATACTCCCGTTTGTTTAGGACCTTTAAGAGGCGGTTGGGGTTGGAGTATTTTTGGCATTGTTTGGGGAATTGCTATTATAGGTATTTTTTTAACTGTTTTTTGGTTACATGCCCCTAGGTGGCTTACTACTAGTCTTTATATAGCTATGGGTTGGACAGTAATTGTTGCTATTTACCCTATTCTTCATACTTTTGCTAGTTTAAATGCTTTGGGCTCACTTTTATGGCTTTTGGCAGGTGGAATTTTATATACTATAGGAGGAGTTCTATATGGACTAAAATGGCCTCATTTTAAAAATAAATATTTTGGTTTTCATGAATTATTTCACATTTTTATTTTACTTCGGTAGTATTTGCCACTTTATTTTTATTTTTTGTTATTTACTTTATATATAATCGTCTAGCAAAAATATTTTTTGCTAGACATTTTTGTTTATATTAAATCTTTTAAATTGGCTCTCCCAACTTTTTACATTGACAAAATAGTCTTTTTGGGTATACAATTAGTATTATTTATTATAAAATAAGTATATTATAATTAAAAATGTGAATGTATATAAAAAAGGAGATATTATATTTTATGAAACATTTATTACACGTTGGCTTAGATGTAGGTTCAACCACTGTTAAAATCGTTATTATGGACGAAAATTTAAACACCTTATATACAGACTATCAAAGGCATTTTTCAGATACAAAAAATACAGTTTGTAGTGTATTAGAAGATTTAGCAACTCGTTATGAAGATGATGCTGTATTTACTATAGCATTAACTGGATCTGGTGCTATGAGTGCTGCTAAATTCTTGGACTTACCGTTTATTCAAGAGGTTGTATCTTGCAAAAGGTCTGTTGAAAAATATATTCCTCAAACAGATGTAGTTATTGAACTTGGCGGAGAAGATGCTAAAATTATTTATTTTGATAAATCTATAGAACAACGTATGAATGGAACTTGTGCAGGTGGTACAGGTGCTTTTATAGATCAAATGGCTTCACTTTTACATACCGATCCAATGGGTCTAAATGAGTTATCAAAAAATCATAAGATGATATATCCTATTGCTTCTCGTTGTGGAGTTTTTGCTAAAACGGATATTCAACCCCTTTTAAATGAAGGTGCAGCTAAAGAAGATATTGCTGCTTCAATCTTTCAAGCAGTTGTAAATCAAACAATTAGCGGTTTAGCTTGTGGTAGACCAATTCGTGGAAAAGTAGCATTTTTAGGAGGTCCTTTAAATTATTTATCAGAACTTCGTAATCGTTTTATTGAAACTTTACATTTGGAAGGAGATTCAATAATTATTCCTGAAGAAGCTCATTTATTAGTTGCTAAAGGTGCTGCTTTGGATTCAGTATATTCTGCTCATCCTATTACTGTGGAAAAGTTAAAAAGTAAAATTGATATGCTAAGAGTTTCTCATGATGATACATCACAACCTTTGGCTCCTTTATTTTCTATTGATGAAGAATACAGAGAATTTAAAGAAAGGCACAATAAAGAAACAGTTAAAAAAGGTGAATTAAAAAATTATGTAGGAGATTGCTTTGTTGGTATTGATGCTGGCTCTACAACTACAAAATTAACTGTTATTGATAGAAATGGCTCTTTACTTTATTCTTTATACGATAGTAACGAAGGCAATCCTCTCCAAAGTGTTATAAAAATGTTAAAAAAACTTTATGAAGAAAAACCTGAAAAAGCTATTATTCGTTATAGTGGTGTAACTGGTTATGGAGAAAAATTAATTCAAACTGCTCTAAATGTAGATTTGAATGAAATTGAAACAATAGCTCATTATACAGCGGCTAAGGAATTTATGCCAAATGTAACCAGCATTGTAGATATCGGTGGTCAAGATATGAAATATATTCGTATAAAAAATGGTGCTATTGATAATATTATGCTAAATGAGGCTTGTTCTTCAGGCTGTGGGTCTTTTATAGAAACCTTTGCTAAAAGCTTAAATTTATCTATTGATGAATTTGTAAACTCTGCTTTAGAATCTCGTAGACCTGTTGACTTAGGTTCTCGCTGTACAGTATTTATGAATTCTAAAATTAAACAAGCACAAAAAGAAGGATACTCTGTTGGCGATATTTCTAGTGGCCTTTCTTATTCTGTTATTAAAAATGCTATTCAAAAAGTTATGAAAGTTAGAGATGTTAAAACATTAGGAGCTCATATTGTTGTACAAGGAGGAACTTTCTATAATGACGCTGTGCTTAGAGCTTTTGAATTAATTGTTGGTAGAAATGTAGTAAGACCAGATATTGCTGGTTTAATGGGTGCTTATGGTGTAGCTTTACTTGCTAAAGAACAATATGAAGCAAATTTAGATATGGAATATCATTCTACTTTAGCTAAATTAGAAGATTTAGATAAGTTAAAAATTGATATTAGTCATGTGCGTTGTAATGGGTGTGAAAATCATTGTTTATTAACTATTAATAAATTTAATAATGGCACGAAATATATTTCTGGTAATCGTTGTGAAAAAGGCGCTGGATTAGTAGGACAAAATAAAAAAGACTTACCAAATATTATGAAATACAAATATGAAAGAATTTTTGGCTATATTCCTTTAGAAGAAAAAAATGCTCCTCGTGGGATTATTGGTATTCCTAGAGTTTTAAATATGTATGAGGATTATCCTTTCTGGTTTACTTTCTTAACCAACTTAGGTTTCCGTGTTATTCTATCAGAAAAAAGTAATCGTAAAACTTATGAAAAAGGAATGGAAAGCATGCCTTCTGAATCAGTTTGTTTTCCAGCAAAACTTTCTCATGGTCATATTATAGGACTTATAAAACAAGGTATAAAAACTATATTTTACCCTTGTATGCCATATTCTAGAAAAGAATATAAAAAAGCAGATAATCATTATAACTGTCCTATTGTTATTTCCTATTCAGAAGTTTTAAAAAATAATGTTGAGGAATTAAAAGCAAAAGATATTAAATTTTTAAATCCTTTTCTTCCATTTGATGCTAAGCCTCTTGCTGAAACTATTTTAGAATTACCAGAATTTAAAGAATATAATTTTACCAAAAAAGAATTATTAGAGGCTGCCAAAAAAGCAGAAATAGAATATCAAAAATGCAAACAAGATATTAGAAATAAAGCTCAAGAAACTTTAGATTATATGGAAAAGAATAATTTAAAAGGTATTGTTCTTGCTGGTCGTCCATATCACGTGGATCCAGAAGTAAATCATGGTATTGATACTCTAATTACCAGCCTAGGTCTTTGTGTATTAACAGAAGATAGTATTTGTGACCAAAATGAAGTAAAACGTCCTATTCGTGTTGTAGACCAATGGGTATTTCATGCAAGATTATATGCAGCAGCAGACTTTGTTGGAAAACATGATAACTTAGAGTTAGTACAGTTAAATTCTTTTGGTTGTGGCGTAGATGCTGTAACAACAGATCAAGTAGAAGAAATTTTAACAAGCTTTGGTAAAATGTATACTTTAATTAAAATTGATGAAATTAATAATTTAGGTGCTGTACGTATTCGTATTCGTTCTCTTTTAGCAAGTATGAAAAAAAGAGAGCAAAATAAACAGCTTGAAAAAGGAAAAGGAAACTATGAAGTTAATAAGAAAATTTTCACAAAAAATATGAGAAAAGATTATACTATTTTAATTCCTCAAATGGCTCCAATTCATTTTGAATTATTAGAAGCTGCTGTTCGTTCTTCTGGATATAAGGTAGAATTATTAAGAGAATGTACCTCACATACAGTAGAAATAGGTTTAAAATATGTCAATAATGATGCTTGTTATCCTTCTATTTTAACAACAGGGCAGATGATTGAAGCATTAGAGTCTGGTAAATATGATTTAAATAAAACTGCGCTCATCATGTCTCAAACTGGTGGTGGTTGTAGAGCAACAAATTACATAGGTTTTATTCGTAAAGCACTAAAAGATGCTGGTTTTGAAAATATACCTGTTATTTCTTTTAATGTTGTTGGTATGGAAAAAATGCCTGGATTTAAAATAACAATGCCTCTTCTTGAAAGATTATTAAAAATGGTAGTTTATGCTGACCTTTTACAAAAAATGCTTACTAAAAATAGAGCTTATGAAGTAAATAAAGGAGAAACACAAAATTTATTTGATGAGTGGATGGAAAAATGTAAAAAATTATTAGAAAAATCTTCTTTAAAGGAATTTAAACAAAGTATCTATGATATGGTAAATGATTTTGAGAAAATAAAACTTGATACTTCTGTAGAAAAACCAAAAGTTGGTATTGTAGGTGAAGTTTTAATAAAATATCACCCTTTTGGAAATAATTTTGTCGCAAATAAATTAGAAGAAGAAGGTGCTGAAGTAATATTACCTGATTTTATGGGATTTATAAAATTTATTGCAACACATAAAATTACATTTAATCAGTTAATAAAAACAGATAAAGTAAAAGCAAAATTATTTAAAGCAGCTATTAATTTAATTGAAATCTTAGAAAAAGATTCTGTTATAGCTCTTAAAAATTCTAAAAAAGGTTATTTATTGCCTTGTGACATATTTGAGCTTGAAACTAAAGTAAAAGATGTTTTGTCAATAGGAAATCAAACTGGTGAAGGTTGGTTTTTAACTGCTGAAATGATAGAGTATATTGAACATGGCATTCCAAATATTATTTGTGTACAGCCTTTTGCCTGTCTACCAAATCATATTGTAGGAAAAGGTGTTATTAAAACAATTAGAGATAAATATCCTGAAGCAAACATTTCTCCTGTTGATTATGATCCTGGAGCTAGTGAAGCAAATCAAACAAATAGAATTAAATTATTAATGACTGTAGCTAAAGATAATTTGATTAAAAAGAAAAAAGAAAAATTAGCTTTAGAAAAAGAAAATATAATTTCTACTCCTAATAGCAAAATTAAAATATAATTAATAAAAAAATAACAATAAAAGTTTATTGTTATTTTTTTATTTTTATCTTTCTTCATTTTCTTCATTGAATTGTCTACCTTTTTGATCTGCTTTATTTTGAGTTCTTAAAAATATTTTTTCATTAATTTTTGATAACCCTTCTGTTAATCCTGGTAAGTCTCTTTCATTGCCTACATTAAAAGCTTTTACTTTAATTTGTCTTCTACTATTAGCTGGGCATATAATTAAACCTTGCCTTTTAGATTTTAAATAGTCAATAGCTTTAAAATCATTTCTTCCATTTCCCATATATATTGCTAATAATAAGTCTCTATCTTCTCTTTTTTCATATAATTCATACCAAGACATTACGTAATTTTCTTTTCCATATGTTGCTAAGTCATAGTCTGACGAATCTCTTGGTTTTCTTAATTCTGCTATTCTAACATCTTTTAAGTATGTACTAGATCCACTTTGTTCAATAAATTGAGTTTCAGGATATGCAGCTCCTCCTTCTAAAGGTAATATTCTTCGTAAAGGATTATTTTTTATATTATATTTAAATATACTATAATCCATTTTATCCATAAATATTTTCATCACATCTTTAAATACTGGTGAAACTAAATGTATTTTTACCTGAGCTCCTGTTAATTGTTGCATTTTGTCAATTTGTGCTAAAAATTTTTGCATTTCAGTTTCATCATATTGACCGTCTTCTTCTCTTAATATAGTTCCTTCTAAATCTGAGAATATTAATATTGTTTTTATTATAGACATAATTTTAAACCTTTCTTTCAATTATTTTTTTTATTATACTATATTTTAGACTATTTTGCAAATTTATTAATATTATAAAAGCTTAAATTTTTAAATTAATTTTTTGTTTTATGGTTTACCTGTTTATTATTATGTGTACTTTTTTTGTATTAGAATAAAAATTATTATTCTTTTTAAATCCCTATAATTTTACGCTTTTTTTATAAAATTTAATTTCTTCTTTATCTTTTAATTAGGTTTTGTTTTAAGTTTTTACATTAATCACTTATTCTATTTATTATTTATTTATTTATTTTTATTTATTATTTATTTATTTTTTATTATTTATTTTTTATTTATTTTTTATTTTTTATTTTTTATTTATTATTTATTTTTATTTTTTTATTTATTATTTATTATTTATTTTTTTATTTATTTTTTTTATTTATTTTTATTATTTATTTTTATTA